>JAKAUU010000014.1 GCA_021817505.1 Microcaldota archaeon
GCAGATACTCCCTTGACTATTACATAGAGAGGAAATGGAAGTGGTGGAAGAAGGTTGCTGAGTTCAACATCTGATTTAATAGGATTAGAGCTGGTTTTAAAATAATTAGGATGATTGCTGCTTGCTACTTTGTTTTTTATTCTTTAGCGATCTCTGCTGGTCTCGGAGCTGCAGATCCTTCTGTATGGAGCTGATCCACCAGCGTGTCGCATAGTACGAGCCAATCACAGCAGCTACAAACGCCACGAGGAAAGCAGGGGCAGCGATTATCCCAATCCCATTCAGGGCAGCAAAATACGCAAGGCCAAGCGCCACAAGGAATACTAGGGCAGACTTCCACATTCTCTTTTCTGACTGGAGCATATAATACAGTAACTAATCCATCCTATAAAAGCTTTGTTGGCAAGCCAGAATTAAGAGTATATTTTACTGTTTCTGGGCAGTAATTTCACAGTTCCCTTAGTGCATCTATAGGCTGCATGTTGGAAGCACGCCATGCCGGATAGACTCCTGCGATAACACTTACTATGACTGCAACTGCAAGAGCTTCTATTATAAGCTCTGGAGTAAAGACAGGCCAGTAAGAGAGCGATGAGAAGCTTGAGCCTCCTGATGATCCTCCGCCGCCAAATGCCGAACCTCCTCCTGATTGGAAGCGTGCATGAGAGGTTGACGCACTTGAGGCATTTGTTGCGTTCGAAGCTGATAGATGCTGGAGTGCAGATAAGCCGTATGATGCTGAAGCGCCTACTATTATGCCCAGGATTCCTCCCAGAAATCCTATTATCATGGCCTGCATCATGAATATGAATAAGATATGCCTCTTCCTGAATCCCAGGGATTTCATTATTCCTATCTCATGCGTTCTTTCATATACTGAGATCAGCATTATGTTCATTATGCCTATCGCAGCTACAAGCAGCGAGATGCCGGCAACAACCCCAAGGAAGAGACCTATCGCACCTACAATGCTTGACACTGTTTGGAGTATCTGCTGTGTCGTAGTTACAGTAGCGCTTGTGCCATATATGTTTGTGAGAAGCCCTGCCAGAGGGGTGACTGTGCTTGTGTTTGAAGCTTTAAGCAGTATGACGCTATAGCCCTGCCTGTGAAGAAGAAGCTGGGCCTCCTGCAGCGATACTAGGACCGCGGTGTTTATGTTGAATAAGGAGGTGCTTGACTGCGTCATTATCCCTGTTACAGGCATCGTATAAGAGCTTCCTGATCCTCCCTGCAGTTTTATAGTTACGGCCTGGCCGACCTGCACATTCTGCTTTGAGCCACCGAGCGATGTTGGGAAGGCTATCCCATAGCCTATCACAGAGGACGGTGTAGGAGTGTCCTGGTACATTGTCCCTGAATATAGGGAGCTGACTCCTGGAAGTTCGCTTGCACCTTCCGCAGATATCCCTATTAGAGATGCAGATATGTTCTGGCCGTTTGCATAGACCGAACCTGATCCCATAACTATAGGTATTACTGAGCTCACGTTGGGCAGTGCTGCGAGCCTGGCTGCATCTGCAGGAGAGAAGCCGGTGGGTTTTGAGCTGACCAGTATTATGGTTGTAGGGCCAAGGGAGCTTAGTGAACTTGATATGCTGGAGCTTATGCCGGTAGTCTGCGATACAAGAGCTATTATCGCAGCTATGCCTATCATTACCATTACTATGGTGAGAGCCGTCCTTATCTTTTTCTCACTTAGGTCTTTGTACCCCAGCCAAAAGATGTCCTTAGCGTTCATCCATCAAGCACTCTTATTTTTTGGACTTCTTCCTCTCCTTATAATAGAGATATGCAGCTGCAACAAAGGCTATGAACAATATCAGGGTCAGTATGCCACTGCCTCCGCTTGATTTTTGCTGTGAATATCTCCCTGTGGAGAGGTTTGCATTAGGCGCAGTTATGTTGACCGATACGTTCATCATCTCAGTCTGGTTCTGCCTGAGTCCGTTCAGATAGTTTATTTTTATCGGTATGCCGTAGACACCCGGCTTGAGCGTTGAGTTTGATGTCAGTGTTACCGTAACAGGGGATTGCGTATCTGCCGCAATGTCGCCTATATAAACAGGATTCGCCCCGTAAGAGCTGAATCCCTTCGGCATTGTCACATATGCGCTTGCTGCGGAAGCTCCGGATGTCCCTATATCGGTAAGAACAAACGATATTGAGAATATACTTCCTGAAGGAACCGTCGAAGGCGAAAGGGTTACTCCTGATGGCAGAAGGTTTATTGCTCCCGTAGGTATAATGGAGGTGCTGTTCAGTACCTGCTCCAGCTGCGTGCCTGAATAGAATGTTGCAGTTATATTTACAGGGAATGACTCTATCGATGCATTCCTTGAAACGAAGATGCTCGCTTTCACTTTGGATTCATTGCCTGCGCCTAAAAATGCAATATTCTGCTCATCTGCGCCTACTACTGCTCCGTCGATAGGCGGAAGAGACCAGTGTACGTTTATGTTAGAAAGACTGGAATTCCCATTATTCTTTATCCTTATCGTAAGGTTCTGTATCTCTCCGGATGTGAGTGTCTTGGGAGTCATATTCACCGTGAGCTGGGAAGGGCACTGTACGGCTATCAATGACACGTTTCTTACCTCGCTGTCCGAGTAGAGCTGCAGATAGTAATAGGATATGGATATCGGTACCGTATTTATCAGGGGGGCGCTCTCGTTTACAAAGACGTCAAGGTATACTGTAGCAGAATCTAGATTCGGTACGCTCCCTATATATGCCGTTCCGTTCCCTGCAGGTGCAAGATATTTTGAAGAGCCCAGCCCTAGTGTCACTCCCTGCATAGTTGTGCCTGTAAGGTTCTGCGAACCTACGCCAAGGTAATTTGTCTTGGCGTTCGTAACGGTTACAGGTATTGCGTTTATCTGGCCTTTGCAAAGCAATATCGGCTTTGCAATTATCTGGAAGTTAGGCGGCAACGGTACAGGCGCAGGTCCGCTCGTTCCCGCGTATGCAATGCCTGTGGAAAGCATTGCAAACATCGCCAACGTCATGATTATGTTTGCCTTGTTCATCTTAGCACCTTCTCTTTCTCCAATTTTCCATCTCTTATATAGATCACTTTATCGCAGTATTCCGTTATCTCAAGATTATGAGTTATCATCAATATGGTGACGTCCCTCTCCTTTGATATTTTTGAGAGAAGTTTTACTACATTCTCCCCCGATTTTGTATCAAGGTCCCCGGTAGGCTCATCTGCAAGTATCAATGATGGATCATTTATAAGAGCCCTTGCTATTGCGACACGTTGCTGCTCCCCTCCGCTCAGCTTTGATGGAGGCAGCTTCAGCCTCTCTCCAAGGCCCAGAGAAGTAAGCACTTCTGCAGCTTTTGCATACCTCTGCGCTTCTGGGACTTCGGGAACGTTTGCAAGCAGGGGCAGGAACACATTCTGCTGGGCCGTGAGTCCGTTTATCAGGTTAAATGCCTGAAAGACGAAGCCCATCTTCTTGTTCCTGAAGCTTGCCAGTTCATCCTCGTTCATCTTGGAGACGTTTACTCCGTCAATATAGACAGCGCCGCTTGTCGGTCTGTCTATAGTCCCTATAAGATTCATGAGTGTGGACTTACCGCTTCCTGAAGGGCCTACTATGGAAGCAAATTCGCCTTTTTTAACATTGAATGAGATTCCTGAAACTGCCTTTACTTCGACATCTCCGCTCATGTAGGTCTTGTGTACATTATCTACCTTGATGGCTATTTCGGATTTCTTATCTGGAGAATTTGCCATGATATCAATTAGTGATAATTACGTTGAATCTGAATATAATAAAGGTTTCTGCACCTTACACAAGGTTAGTCTTGAAGAACCTAAGAAGCATCTGCCATGCCTCCTCTGCAGCCTGCTTGTTGTAATGTTGCGGCCTTGAGTCGTTGAAGAAAGCATGATATGCTCCAGGGAAGACCTTTATCGTAAATGGCTTTTTATATTCGACAAGCGCCTTAGTAAGCTCGCTTATCCCTGCGTTTATCCTAGAGTCTTCCCCTCCGTAGAGTCCCATCACTGCGCCGTTTACGCCTTTTATCTTATCGATAGGGCTTGGGTTCTCACCGTAGAAGATAACTGTTGCGCCTGTCTTGCCGGTGCAACCCAGATTTATGGACATGCCTCCTCCGAAGCAGAAGCCCATGCTCCCTATCTTACCGTTCACGCGCTCCAGAGTGTGCAGGTAGTCGACGCCTGCAGACATGTACTCCACTAACTGGTCTATAGGCCTGTTTGCGAAAAGTATCTGATTTACCTGCTCTACTGCATTTCTCTCAGATTCACTGAGCTTTGAAAGCTCATTTGCACGGTACTGCTCGTCCCTCTGCTTGTCTACAGGGATTGACATCATGAACTTCATCGCTATGCCGATATTCTCTGCAGAGAGCGTCTTTGAAAATTTATTGCTTGAGAATAGATGCGGTGCTAGTACGACATATCCTTCTGCTGCCAGTCTGTCCGCTACTCCTCTTGTATGATCATCAAGGCCGAATATTTCGTGTATCATGATTACTCCTGGATATTTGCCCGGTTCTTCAGGATATGCAAGATGCGCATTTATGGAATCGTCCTTAGTCTTATAGTTCACATTTTCGGATTTTGTCTTCATATTTTCATCCTTTTATTTTTATCTTTCAGTGTCAATATCAAGGTCTTCAGATTTTGATGATTATCTTACCCTTTGCCTTTCTGCTTTCGCTTAGTGCATGGGCTTCTGCAATCATTTCAAGAGGCATTTCCTTATCTATAATTACCCTGAGCTTCCCTGAATCAACAAGTTTTGCTAATTTCTCGAATGTTTGACTGTCTGATGGTACTGAGAGATACTTTGCCCTTATCCCATATTTTTTAGCAATTGAATCGTCAACCTGCCCGGCTATGCTTACCAGTATTCCTCCTTTCTTCACCGTCTTGTATGCTTTATCGAGAGTGTCTCCCCCTACAGTATCGAAGACGATATCCGCATCCTTTACCCTTCCGCTGAAATCCCCATCAGTATAATCTATGGCTTCATCAGCTCCAAGATCCTTGATTAGCTTGAGGTTTGCCGTTGAAGTAGTGCCGATTACGTGAGCTCCTGCATTCTTTGCAAGCTGTATTGCCATCTGTCCTACCCCTCCTGATGCGCCTGTTATCAGCACCTTCTGCCCAGGTTTAAGTTCGGCGACATCGAAGAGCACTCCGAACGCGGTGCCTGCCGTAACAGGGAGCGCGGCGGCTTCCTTCTCCGAAGCATTTTTCGGAGCATGCGCAAGCTGTCCCTCTTTCGCTATTGCGAATTCCGCATAGCTCCCGCTTTTTGTGAAGTCAGCTCTGCCGAATACAAGGTCGCCCGTCTTGAATTTTTTAGCAGCTGAACCCGTAGTTTCAACCGTGCCGCATAGATCTATGCCAAGAACTGCAGGCATCTTCAATGGAATAAAGGCTTTCATATAGCCGGCCCTGAGTTTGTAATCCATGGGGTTGACACTTGCATAATGCACCTTTACCAGTACTTCGTCAGAAGCCGGCTCAGGCACAGCTATCTCCTCGTTCTTGAATATCCCATTGCCGCCGTACTCGTGTATGACTGCGGCTCGCATCTTTTTTTTACTCTCCATAATATTCCCCGATAATATTTAGCCTAATTAATTATTTAAAAGTTTGATCAGAAAACCTGACTCTTGATAAAAAGTTGATATTTTAAGTATGATAATCCGTATTAAATATATTACACCCTATATATTAATATTTTATAAAATTAATACGTGTTCTGATGGCCAATGCAAACGGAGTAGCTAATGAATATGACTCAGAGGAGCGTAAGCGTGAGCAGAAGTATGGAAAGAGTTACAAGTGGGTGGCCCTCTCCAATACAACTCTTGGAATATTGATGGCTTCGATAGACTCATCAATACTGATAATATCGTTGCCTGCGATATTCAACGGGCTCGGAGTAAATCCTTTGACTCCGGGCAACATAACACTCCTTCTTTGGCTGCTTCTGGGTTACATGATAATGTCGTCCGTAGTTGTAGTGACGATAGGCAGGCTATCAGACATGTTCGGAAGGGTCAGGCTCTATAACATGGGATTTGCGATATTCGCGATAGGGTCTACAATTCTTTATGCCATAACCTACCTGTTCACTGGCACTACTGCAGTAATCCTTATGATAATATTTAGGCTTGTCCAGGGTTTCGGAGGGGGTTTCCTGTTTGCAAATGGAGCTGCGATCATAACCGATGCGTTTCCGCATAATCAGCGTGGGACTGCGATGGGAATTAACCAGATAGCAGGCATAATGGGAAGTCTGATAGGATTGATATTGGGAGGGATTCTCTCTGCCATAGATTGGCATTTGATATTTCTGATAAGCGTACCTGTTGGGATAATAGGGACCATATGGTCTTACCTCGCCCTTCACGAGATAGCTCTGATAAGGAAGAATCAGAAGATGGATTATCTTGGGAACATAACCTTTGCACTTGGGCTTACTGTCATACTCATATCGATGACTTATGGCCTTCTTCCTTATGGAACAAGCAGCACCGGATGGGCCAGCCCTTATGTTTTGGGAGGCATATTGTTCGGCATAGCACTGCTTGTGCTGTTTGTCATAATAGAGATCAGGACAAAGGATCCTATGTTTAATCTTATGCTCTTCAAGATACGCGCCTTCTCTGCAGGGATGCTCAGCCTATTCCTTGCAGGGATAGCAAGAGGAGGGCTTCAGTTCATGCTGATAATATGGTTGCAGGGAATATGGCTGCCTTTGCATGGAGTAAGCTTTGTCAATACGCCGTTGCAGGCGGGAATAGACATGATACCGCTGCTTCTGGGTTTCCTTGCTATGGGACCCGTATCAGGCCATCTTTCAGACAAATACGGAGCGCGTCTCTTCGCAACTGTAGGCATGCTGATAAACGTTGTAGGTTTCCTGTTCCTGATGACGCTTCCAGTCAACTTCGGTTACCTGAACTTTGCGCTCATAATATTCTTCCTTGGGATAGGACAGGGGATGTTTGCCGCTCCGAACACAACTTCCGTCATGAACGCAGTTCCTCCTGAACAGCGTGGGATAACTGCAGGGATGCGCGCGACCTTCATGAACGTTTCATTCATGTTCAGTATAGTCGTCTTTTTCAGTCTGCTTGTATTCGGACTTGGAGCTGCACTCCCTGCTGCGTTATATCATGGCCTTATCTCCCAGAGCGTTCCTGCAAATGCTGCGCTGACCGTATCCAAATTGCCTCCTACATCTGCTCTCTTCGCGGCTTTGCTAGGTTACAATCCGATGGACTCGTTAATACCCGCAGGCGTGAAGGCGAACATACCTGCTGCAAACTATACGACCATAACTGGCAACGATTTCTTCCCGGATCTTGTCTCGGCACCGTTCTCTGACGGGCTGAGAGAGGTATTGATAGCTGCTGTGATAATGTCTGCAATTGCAGCAGGAGCATCTTTGTTCATGGGCAAAAGATATGTTGGCAGGACTGGAAAAGATAATAAGTGAATTACATTGCAAGCAGGTCGTTCTTTTTCTTGAACCAGAACTTTCTGCAGTAGGCATAAAATAGGAAGCATGCCATCCCGAACGGCAGATAGCCTATATACCCTTCGAGGGGCATTGCGAAGAGCCTTATTGGTATAATTATTGATGGTAGAGTGTATACCCATTGCGTGTACGCCTGATAGTTCCAGAATTCCCAGAAGAAGCCCGTAACCAGACCGGCTATGCTTGCCTGTATTATTGTGCTCCTGACTCCGCGGCTTGCCTCTCTTAGAAGCGAGGCTCGTCCAGTAAGATAGTTTACAGGGTCGAAAAGCAGGCATATGCCTGTCCACATGAGCAGTACGCCATACGGCCCCATCAGCACAGGCAGCACTGTTATTATGAATCCGAAGAAGGCAAGCATTTTTAACATGGCTTTGTCTGCTGCGCCGCGACTAGGCAGTATCCTCTTTGCATCAAGCCGTTTGCCCATATCAAGAGCGTGTATTAATGTGAAGGTTTCCAGAACTGCAGGTATCACAACCACAAAATCGAAGATGTTTATGTACCATATTGCATTAACATAGTGCCAGCTGAATGTGAAGAGATTGTAGAATTCGTACATGAGCCAGAATGGCATTGAGAGCACTATCATGAGCAGAAACTCCTTCGGATATGAAGTTAACAGTGATTTTCCCTTCAGCTTGTAGACAATGCTATCCACTACAAGCAGGTATCCGGGCCAGACTATCATCATGTATGAGATTGCAAAAGGCTGTATGACAAAATAGAAATTAAGTTCGCCTAGGAGAATCAGCAGAAGACCGAGAAAACCATACCATTTCAGCATATGCATCCCATTGATATTTACGTAAGATTTTTCTGTGCGCCCTTATTACTGTGAGTTGTTTTATCTCCTCCCTTACCTTATATAAATAATTTGCATGCATTACAAGTTATATGGCTATTCCTATTGCAAGGAGCACTCCGAAGAGCATGTAGAAACTGGTGGTTATCGCAGCTGCGTTATAGGGTATTTCCTTTGCTCCTGCCGTCTCCCTGTACATGGAGATCGCGTAAGGCAGGCTGAGGAATACAATAAGAGCAGTTACAGGAACGGCTGAAATCATGACGCTGGCTGCAACAAGCGCGTATATCAGAAATATGAATACCTTGAACAGTACTCTTGCTTTGTCGATTCCCAATCTTACCGCTATTGTCTTCATGCCTGCCTTGATGTCGGGTTTTATGTCCCTTATGTTGTTCGATAGCATTATCAGAGCTACTGCAATCCCTACGACGAAAGATGCTGGCAGTGAACTGTACAGGAATGATCCGGTCTCAATATAACATGATGCA
>JAKAUU010000017.1 GCA_021817505.1 Microcaldota archaeon
TCCCTTCCCTGTCTATCAGTACCTGGGGTATGTGAGAGTTGAATGCTGCATCGAAATACTTGGCAAGGCTTATGCTCTTCTCCCTTTCAGACAGGAACAGGGCGGCGTTCCCTACGGCATCGGCCATTACCACTGCGTCGGATATTGCATTCCCTCCGAAAGCCTCCTCCTGCTTTGAAAGCAGGACAAGCATGCCGAATTTCTTGTCGTAAGCGCTTATCGGGAGAACCATGCAGCTCTTGTACCCTTTATTATAATACTCTATCAGCTCGGGAAAGGCAGAGTATCCGCTAAGGCTGTTGTCGACATAAGGTTTCCTGGTATTGAATATGAATTCTTCGAATCCGCCGGCTTTGTTATCCGCGGAGTGCTCCCTTACGATAACGTTATCCACTCCGCTTACTCCCTGAATCTTTGCTGAGAACCTTTTCATAAGGTCTGCCGGAGTGTTCGCCTCTTTGTATAGATTCATAACGGCGGACAATATGGTATCCTGCCTGTAATTATCCATGAACCTATTCTCCATTAAAAGGATTATAAATGTACACAGCCAAGTCATGCTAGTGTTCTCATGATTGCAAAGGAGATATTCAACGGAGTTTTCAAGGTAAACGGCAAGCTTGCCACCATAAATATGGTGCAGGGGGAGAAGGTCTACGGAGAGGACCTTGTCAAGGCAGACGGCAAAGAGTACAGGTTATGGAATCCTTACAGGTCAAAACTTGCGGCCGCTATGCTCAAGGGCATGAAGCATATGCAGATTAAGAACGGGAGCAAGGTTCTCTATCTTGGGGCTGCCACAGGGACGACCTGCAGCCACATAAGCGACATAATATCCGCTGACGGGGAGATATACTGCGTTGAGATCTCGGAGAGGAGCGTGCGCGACCTCATACGCGTGTGTGAGAAGCGGGAGAATATGCTGCCGATACTGGAAGATGCCAGGAAGACCGACAAGTACGCTGAAGAGATAGGCATGGTGGACGTACTCTATCAGGATATAGCTGCAAGGGACCAGGCGCAGATGCTTATCGAAAACAGCAGGTTCATAGGAAAGGGCTGCTATGCCTATGTTGCAATAAAATCGCAGAGCATAAGCGTCTCCAAAAACCCGAAGGTCGTTTACAGGGAGTTCCTCAAGGAGGTCTCCGGAACTTTTGAGGTTGTAGAAACGATGGACCTTATGCCGTTTGACAGGATGCACCTCTTTGCGGTGCTTAAAAAACGCTGATATATAAATTATTTTATCATAGAACTAATCATGAGCCTTTACAGCATTGCAAAGAGCTTCAGGATTCCTGAATCCAAAGCGAAGTGCGCATACTGCCATGCGGAGTATATGTGCGTTGAAGGCGCTTATTCCATATGCCCATCATGCGAATCCATGGTTGTTCCAGGGGCGGAAGCCGGCGTGGACGGGATAGTCGCGGAAAAAATGGGCAGCATAAGTGCATCTATGGCAAGAGGCGCGTTTCTCGAAGCTGCAGAGGGTGCAGATGCTCTCGCAACAAGCCAGGATCCTAAGATACTATATGCCCTTGCTTCTTTCTTCAAATTACTCTCAGATATTACCTATGCGGATGTGGATTACACCATGAAAGCTTTCATGGAGAGGAATGCCGACAATAGGAATGATGAGCCTAAAAGGAACAGGTACAGTGCGATGCATCTTGAATCTAGGGACAGGGAGTGCCTTCACAAATGCATACAGCTGCTTGAGCTCTCGGGAGCTTCTGATGCAAATTCCCTCTTCATAAAGGCAATGGCGGAGATAAAGCTCAGAAGGTACGCGCACGCGTCCATTATTATTGGCAACTGGTCGTATTCGGAGCCTGCGTGCAGATATGCTGGCATGGCGCTTGCCACCAGGACAAGGGACAGGTCGGCTGAGAAAAAGATAATCGCGGTGCTCAAGGACAGGGAGATGGGGGCTCTCTTTTATGCATCGGAATATTTTGCATTGCGCAGAGAGTTTGAAAGAGCTGAAAAACTTATCAGCATGCTCTCCTCGCATCTGAACCTGTCTAAATACGGCATGTACAAAAAGAGGATGGAGAGCGTTGCCAATGCGGCAGGCATATGACAAGTATGCGGTCAGCCCTTTATTACCGCTATAGGCACGTTTCTGGAAACAGGGACCGATATCCCTGCGCCTTCGACAACCTTTATTACCTCGTCTATATCCTTGTATACCCATTCCGACTCCTCGCTTACAAGACGCTGGTCGTGAACCCTTAGCGCTATGTTCTTGCCTTTCATCGAATTGAGCGTCTTCTCCGGAGTGATCTCACGGATGGCCTGATGCCTCGACATGACCCTACCTGCGCCATGGCATGCCGATCCGAAGGTCTCTTCCATCGCGCCTTGCGATCCTGCAAGTATGTAACTTGCAGTACCCATGCTCCCAGGTATCAATACCGGCTGGCCCCACTGCCTGTAAGCGGATGGCACCTCCTCCCTCCCTTTCGCAAACGCCCTTGTCGCTCCCTTCCTGTGTACATAGACCTTGCGCTTCTTCCCGTCAACTTTGTGCTCCTCGAGCTTCGCTATGTTATGCGAAAGGTCGTAAAGCAGGCTCATCCCGAGTTCATCCGCGCTCTTCCTGAAGACCTTCGAGAAGCTCTCCCTTATTATGTGGGTTATCATCTCGCGGTTTGCGAATGCGAAATTGACGCCGCACTTCATCGCTTTGAGATAGTCTTCTGCTTCCTTCGACTTTACATGGGCATAGCTTAGTTCAGGATCTACTATCTCAATCTTGTTCCTTGACTGGTATTCCGCAAGGGTGCGCAGGTAGTCGCTGCATATCTGGTGGCCGAAGCCCCTTGAACCTGTGTGCACCATCACCACGATCTGGCCATCGTAAACTCCATATGCCTTTGCAAGCTTGCTGTCAAATGTCCTGTCGATCTTCTGGATTTCTAGGAAGTGGTTTCCTGCGCCAAGGGTGCCGAGCTGGTTCCTTCCCCTGGATTTTGCGCGCTGGCTGACCTTCGAGAAATCCGCTCCCTGCATGCAGCCCCTCTCTTCCATGTGTTCTATATCGGCTTCTGTTCCGAAGCCTTTCTCTACGAGATATCCTGCACCTTCCTGCGCAACCTTTTCAAGATCGGATAATTCGAAACCTGCCTTGAGCCTGCTGTCAAGTCCGCTGGGGACGTTCGTGAAGATCTCGTCGGAGAGCCTGTTCAGATTCTTTCTTATGTCTGATTCTTCGAGATTTGTCCTTATGACGCGGATCCCACAGTTTATGTCAAAGCCTATTGCGCCGGGAGAGATTATCCCTTCATCCGCATCAAAAGCCGCAACTCCTCCTACTGGAAAGCCGTAGCCTTCATGCCCGTCAGGCATGACGAGCACATCCCCGCACAGTCCAGGAAGGGTCGAGGCGTTAACTGCCTGCTGCATGGTCCTGTCCCTCTTCAGGTTCTGCATGAGCCTGTCAGACGAGTAGATCCTGACGTTCGTGTTCATAACCGGAGAGTTTTTTCTGGCTATCCTGAACCTATAATCGTCAATTTTCTCAATGTCCATATCTTAACCTTTAAATATCAGCCAAAACCGAAGAGAACATGTATATCGACAATGCAAAAGTATAAATACTAGTTAAGATTATATAATGACGCATACCATTAAATAGCCGTGCAGGGATGGCGGAGCCTGGTCAAACGCGGCAGACTCAAGATCTGTTGGCTTAGGCCTACGAGAGTTCAATAGAATTGAACAAATCTCTCTCCCTGCACTGCAACAAGTGATGTTCATGGCGACAAACAAGAAGAAAAATTCATCGAAAAAGGCTAAGACTGGAAGCAGGCCATCCAAGGCCAAGGCCCATCCTAAGAAGGCGAAGCTCAAGGCCCAGGTGAATTTCGAGGTTCCGCACTACCCTCAGACTGAAGAGTTCACAAGCTCCGCAGCTTGTACCATGATGGTGCTCAAATACCTGAACAAGAACTTCAAGCTTACAAAGGATCAGGAGTACGGGATATGGCAGGAGGCAGTCAACGGGAGCGTCTGGCACGGTTCAAAATACGGAATCGCATATGCTCTTGCAAAACGCGGGGCGAGAGTTAGGATACTTAGCAATACAAAGGATGAGGGTTACGACAGGAAGCTTGCAGTGTATGAGAATGTCAATCTTGATACGCTCACAGCATCATTCAATGAGATAAGGGACAAGGCCTCATCTATGAAGATAGAGGAGGAGCACTCCAATAATATAACGATAAATTCGATAAAGAAGGCCCTGTCGGCCAACCAGCTGCCGATAGTCCTGATAGATGCGAATGTGATAAATCCTTATATGGAATCATCTCCGCACTGGGTAGTGGTTACCGGTTACGACAAAGATGCTTTTTACATAAACGATCCTTACTCTGACAGCACGATGACACTTGATGCTGAGGTATTCAAGTCGGCCCTCGGATATGACAATGCAGACAAGAACTTCCACATAATAGCCACTGACCTCAGAAAGAGGAAATAAGCCTTTAGGTTCAGACAGTCGGCTCTGACAGGAAGCCTCTTGAAGAGAAGAGCCTTCTCAGGCCCGGCTTCCTTACGCTCCTGGCGCTTCTGGTTCTGGTCGGCATCTTGACGCTATTGTAGCACTCTACGCATAGAAGCCTCTTGTCCACTATCCCGCTCCTTACGTAGAAGTCCCTCTCCTGAATGTATGAAGATGGGAGCACCTTTATCTCGTTCCTTACGAATTCCTTCCTGCAGTTCATGCAGCTGTTGTTAAGGAATCTGACCAACGAGTCCTCCTTCTCTTCCCCAATTTCTAGAGCTATCGTTTCCACCCTTATCCCCATTTGGATATCCTGTTTGTTCATATTTAAACATTCCGAAATAGTGGAAGTGAATCTCCATGTTTTAAATATCAGAAAACTGCAATTATTGATTCCCTGTAATTCCTTGTTTTTATTAAAAATAGGCATGGTTTCCGCTATGGCATTGAAGAATATTGATGGGCACAGACCGCAGTACGCAGTATCGAAGCGGAGTGCGGACTGGCTCGGAGAGGTAACGGTAAGCCCTGAATTGATGAAGGATTTGCTACGTATAGCAAAGTCATCTTTCGAACCGCATGTTCCTGAGAAGAATATAGAGCGTATGGTATCCGGGAATAGCATGCTTTTGATAGCTTCAAAGGCCCAGACGAAGGAGAGGATAGGCTTTGCCGGAGCATTTTATGATGAAAACGAGTATTACTTTTCTACTGCTGCGATAATAAGATCCGAGCAGGGAAACGGATTATACCATCTCTTCAACAGACTCAGGATAAGGGACGGGATTAACAGGGGCTTCAGGGTCTTCACCGTCACTACGCAGAATCCCAGGGTAGAGCATGGCATAGACAGGGCTATGGACAGCCTGATTAACGACGGGCTGATACTCGGTTACGCCGTGCAGAGGAGCATGATCCGCGGTTATTATGGCATGCGCATCACTCCCGAATCCCAGAGGTGCTCTGATGAGAGGGTGAATATGGAATTTTCAAGGCTTAGGCCCGAGAAAGGGGATGCCTTCAATGTAGCCTTCTCCGTGAGGCCAAGGCCCCTATTCTCTAGACTGCTTTACAGCACTTAAGACCTCTGAATGTGGAGCGTCGGTCTTAATCGAGTCCTTCCAGAACTGGGTTTCGGAAGCAGAGTATCCTGATTTGAGAAGGAATCCCATGACCCTCTTGTGCGATACGGAACCTGATTTTATGGACCGCGTAAGCTTTGGTATGGAGTAAAGGAAGGGTATATCGAGCTCTTTTTCTATGGCCTGCATCTGTTTTGCGGCTTCATCGTCGCCAATCTGTGCAAGGGCCTTCGAAGCATCTCCTATGCGCCCCTTGTCATGCATCCGGTTCAGCCAGAGCTGTCCGGCAACGCTCATCTTTGAACCGCAGGATGGGCAGTCGCTGCCGATGCAGGATATCCCGTATTTATAGTCGAAGTATCTGCAGGATAGGCACTGCCTCAGTATGCCGAGGCTCTTTACTGATGCGAGCGCCTTGGCCGCTCCGTGATTGACCTTTATGAAGAGCCTGAGATAGTGCATGTCGGATATTGTAAGCAGAGGCTCTATCCCGTAGTTGAACTGCGAGGCGTTCCTTGCGACGAAACCGAGCAGTATCCTTGCCCCTGCCTCCTTGCACAGCTCGGTGTGCATCGGCACCGCGCCGTATATCTTCATGCATGCGTTTGCATGCGCTCCATGCAGAACCGCAGTATCCGTAGCGGTTATCATAAGGAGCGTGCCGTCCTTGGATATTTTGAATGCATCATATATGAGAGGTGCAGGGGTCCCGAAAGGGTCTATGTCTATTACGTCGAAGCGCTCACCAGAGGTATTCGCAAACTCCTGGAAGCTTACGTTCCTCACGTCTGCCTTTATGCCGTTCGCATCTGCATTTGATAGCGTGCTCTCATAAGCTTCTTTATTCATGTCTATGAGCACAGGGTTCTTTATCCCGGCTTCTATGGCATACCTTATGCCGCGTATGCCTGTTGCCGAGGTCGCATCCAGGAGCCTTGAGCCTTTAGGGGCGTTTGCCTTAAGGAAGGCTGTTGAGATTGACCTTAGGGAGTGCATCTTTGGATTGTAGAATACGCCCTTGCCGACATTGATCTCCGCGGAGAGCTCATTTATCTTCATCGTAAGCGCCCTTTATCTTAAGGATTGCATCCATCAGCCCGTGGGCGTATGCGATGCTTGAGAATGAGGTGTAAAGATCCTTCTTTTTTAGCCATGCTTCCGAATCCTGCGCATACATGCCTGCAAGCTCCACAACCTTCCTCTCCTCTTCAGTTAGAGCCAGCTTTGAGGCCTTGTTCATGCTCTCTGAGAAAAGTGAGATGTCCTTTCTTATCCGCTCTTCTATCTCCAACAAATTACCGTTCAGCTCTCCATGTAAGGGGCCAGGAAATAGGTTATCTGCGCATCCCCTACCTTGTAGCTCAGCTTGAGAGGCTCGTTTGATTTTAAGCTTATGTCTATGTAGCTTCCAGGAGGGCATGATTTTACCATGTTCTCTAGGAACTGAAGGTTGAACGTGGCTTCAGCGCTCTTCTCCGAAGAGATCTTCTTTATCGCGCTGCCATCGCTTAGGTGCTCCTCGTTCAGCTCTCCGGAATCTCCTCTGCAGTCTATCACGAACTGATCCTTAGTAGCCTTTAGGGAGATATACTCTGAGACTATGGTTGCGTCCTTTACGAGTTCCTTGAAGGTCTCCCCGTTTATCTCTATGTTGGCATCGAACTGCACGTTAGGCTCCTTCTCCACGCTCTTTCTTACGTCTATGAGCTGCGTCTTGAATCTTCGCTTTGACTGGCCCGAGAACTCCAGAGTGAGCTTGTTGTCATGCTCCTTCATTATGAGGGCCTCGCCGTCCCTCGCCCTTGACATTATCTTGCTAAGGTTGTCTATGTTAAGGCCAAGGCCTACGCTCTTCTCGACATCGTACTTGGAGAAGGCCTTGCTTGGCATGAAAAATGAGATCATGCTTATGCTTGAGGGGTCCATTGCCTTGAGAGTCACTCCCTCTTTGGTAACGTTGAATACCCCTTCATCAACAAGATTCACTATAGTGTCTATGCACTCCTTCCAATACTTCGCATTATCTATCCTTAATTCCAACATATCACCTGTGCAGAGCATCAGCAAAAAGCTATACAACTACTGATCGCGATAATAATATATAGCTTATCTTGCTTTTGGTGACATTACTGCATGCTGACATGAAGCTTTATATCTTAAAAACCCGCATGCTTCAGTATGATCTGCATAGCTTACTCCGATGGCGATCCGGTATCGAGGCATGCTGCACAATTCCTTATCAGGGAGTATGGCATTGATGAACGGAACAATAGGCAGATGCTTGGGGATGTAGAGCTGCTGAAGCTTGATGGCAGGCCCATAGATGCAAGCTATATAGACGCAAGGGCTTATTCTGCCATACTTTTTATGAGCAGGCACAGCAGCGCGGCAGGAGTGACCTCCTTCACAGCGCATTCGCTTGGGAACTGGGGCTCTGATGCACGCCTTGGAGGCATGCCAAAAGCCCTTTCAGTATCCTCTCCGCTGCTTATGCTCTCTTCCATAAAGAAGCTGCGTGCTAATGCACAGGCAGATATCGGCGTTGTCTTTGAAGCGACGCACCATGGGCCCTTCCTTAATACGCCTTCTGCATTCATCGAGTTCGGGGGTAGCGAAGCTGCCATTAATGAACTGAAGCCTGCCGAAGAGCTGGGAAGGGCTGCGATCGGTTCGGCTGCTGCGGTGTCTGAAGGAAGTGTCGAATGCTCAAAGGTAGCCATAGGCATAGGCGGCAACCATTATCCATCAAAGTTCACAAAACTA
>JAKAUU010000026.1 GCA_021817505.1 Microcaldota archaeon
CAGGTATTCAGGGAGCTATCACCAGAAGGGCCGACAGAGGAGATGATATTTGGCTGATAAAAGAATAATCCTTCTTGTGGACATGGATTATTTTTATGCGGCGTGCGAAGAGCTCAGAAGAGATGGTATACGGGGAAAACCGGTAATTGTAGGAGCTGATCCTAAAAATGGCAAAGGGCGCGGAGTAGTCATGACCTGCAACTACGAGGCAAGAAAGTATGGGATAAGGAGCGCTATGCCGATATCAATAGCATACAGAGTAAAACCAGACGCCATATTCCTTCCGATGGATTATCCCTATTATGAAGAGATGTCGAATAAAGTGATGCTGGTTCTGAAGGAATTTGCAGATGGATTCGAGCAGGTAAGCATAGACGAAGCCTATCTGGATATTAGCAGCAAGGTAAGTTCATTTGATGACGCTGCAAAATATGCAAAAACGATAAAGGATGATGTTAAAAATAGGGCAGGGCTGCCGTGCTCGATAGGGGTAAGTTTCAACAAACTGCTTGCCAAGATGGCTTCGGATGCTGCAAAGCCCAACGGAGTAAAGGTAATCACTGAAAAAGATGTGCATGCTTTCCTTGACAATATGCCTGTAGGGAAGCTTTATTCCGTAGGGGAGAAGACCGCAGAGAGGCTGGAGAGCAAGGGCTATTCCACTATTGGCGAATTGTCAAAAGCAAATAAGATGGCGCTTATGGCTGAGTTCGGAAGCGTCGGCCTTGAACTTTACAATTATGCAAATGGAATCGATGAGAGCCCGCTGCTGCAGGTGGCGCCAGCTAAATCGATAGGAAGGGAGATGACTTTTGAGACCGACACTCTGGACAGGGCAGAGATTGAGAATGGGATAGGGCGGCTCTCCAAAGAGGTTGCTGCTGAGGTTAAAAAAGCAGGATTCGTATTCCGAACCATAACGATAAAGCTCAGGTACAGCGACTTCTCGGAGAAGCTTAAGAGCAGGTCAATTAAACCTTCTTCAGACTTTAAGGAGCTTTACGATACTTCGGTTAGGCTGTATCTCGATAACGTTGAAAAGAACAGGAAGCTGAGGAAGATAGGCGTTCGCGTGTCTGGATTGATACAGTATGGTAAACAGAGCAGGCTTGGCTAATCTTTATATTCATCATGCAAATGAGTATAGTATTATGGGAAAGATAAATGATATACTGAGGCTTACAAGGATAGAGCACAGCCTGATGCTAGTCATAGCCGTTGTTGCTGCTGAGATGATCGCCGCAGGATTTCCCGGAATGATGATATTCATCCTTAGCATCATAACGCCGGTATTCATAAGCATGGGCGCATTTGCGATTAATGATTACTTTGACGTAGAGACGGACAGGGCAAACAAGAAGAAGAATCCCCTGATTAGAGGCAGCCTTAAGCCGAAAGATGCTCTTTACATAACCGCAGTATCCATGATAATAGGGGTAGCTGCAAGCGCGTTCATAAACTTCTACTGCCTTGCAATAGCGGTAATCTTTGCCGCTCTTTCCGTATTGTACAGCTACAGACTGAAGAATATGTTCCTTCTTGGGAACTTGTATATCGCTGCTTCTATGGCCATTGTCTTCATATTCGGCAGCTATGTGGTTTCAGGCAATCTTGGAGCTGCAATCTTGCTCATAATAGCGATGATATTCGCAAGCGGGCTTGCACGCGAGATAAACGGCACCGTACGCGATATGCGCGGAGATACGAAGATCAGGCATGTCAGGACGCTGCCCGTTATCATTGGCCGCAAGGCGTCAACAGCTATCGCTTTTGCACTGTATCTTATTGCCATCCTGATAACTCTTTACCTATTCTTCGAGGTCTTTCCGTTCCGCTACAACCTTTATTATGGGATACTTATAGTAATCTCGGATATCCTGGTCTTCAATTCTGCATTGGTATTCCTATTTGGAGAGGAGAAAAGATACGGGCGTGCCAGGAACACCTCGCTTGGAGGCATGGGTCTTGCGCTGATAGCGATACTGATAGCTACTCTGGCCTATATTTGAAGAGTTTGCGCAGCTCCTTGACCTCTTCCGCGACACTCGAGCCATCCCTCAGTTTTCTATTGGCTATATTCATGTATACCTGCTGGGAATCCTCCTTGAAAGAGTCCTCTGCCGTCCTTGGAAGTATGTGTATATGAAGGTGGTTTATCTCTCTTCCAGAATGTTCGCCTATCTGGATGGCAACATTGTAGGATATTCCGTCTTTGCAGTATCTGCCCAGGGCCTTTGGAAGCGCGCTGTTCTTCAGCTGCTCCAGGTCCTTCCATTCAGAAGCATCAAGCTCTATCATATCCTCAATATGCCTTTTTGGTATTATCAGCATGTGCCCCGTTATTATCGGGTACTTATCATATACGAACATGAAACGCTCGGTTTCATAGAAGACAGTAGGGAGTAGCTCCTCCCTTGAACAGAATACATCTTCCATAAAATCACTTGCGAGTTCTTCTTGCTGTCCTCTGACTAATGGCCTGTTTTACAGGCTGTGCAGGCTGCTCCCTCGTAGGAACAGGCTTTGATTGTAAAGGCTTTGCCCTTCCTCTTATCTCATTCTTAAGCAGGATTATGAAGATGAGGACGAGCATGATGAATATTACTGTGAGCATGCCGTATATTTCATTGAGCTGCTGCTCTATTCCCGCATATCCTTGCGGATATGCCGCAGTATAGTTGACAAAATTGGAGCTTATCTGCTTATTAACGCCTGATAGCTTTGATGATAGCTGAGCGGCAGTATATGCGCTGACTATGTCGTTTTGCTTGGTTGAGGAGCTATTGGTGGTGTTTGCTGCGTTTAGGAAGAACGCAGACTGTATGTCAAACTCCTTCGCCCATATGCCGAACTGTCTTCCCGTAGCATTTTGATACTCTGCTACAGCGGCGCTCTCGTTAGGATTTATGTTTGAACCGAATACTTCAGAGTATATGGATCCGTATATTGATGTGTAGTAGTTGCCGCTTTTGAAGGAATCTGTTGCAAGAGTGAGGTAGGCATTTGAGAAGGAGCTAGATGCCGCCTGGGAGAGATAGTTTGAGGCTATGTTCCTTATGCTGGAATCATATGTTACATTTGTGCCGCCTATCGATGATGCAGTGTTGTACATGTCTGATGCTGCTTTGCACCAGGCATATGCGGTTCCTGCATTCCTTAAGCTGAGGGTTACTCCGTCGCTTGATGAAGAGGCGTTTAGCTCGGATATTGAAGAATTAAGAGTCTGGTTTGCAAGGGCCTGCCTGAATTCCCCACCTATAACATACTCGTAGTTCTGGCTTGTCATCTGCGGGGCTGAGACCGTATTGCAATAATTCTGCACCTCGCTTATGGTGACAGAGGCATTGTTCAGAGATGCATTGTTTATGTTTGCAATAGTATAAGCATCTATGTACTCGTTGAATGCCAGATCCGAAGCAGTATACAGGTATCCTTTTGCCCCTATTGCTTCGTAAGAATCCAGAGCTTGAAGCATCTGCTGCTTGAGGGCAGAGAAGTTTCTTCCGATAGAGTTTATCTCGGCCGCAGTCATGTTCATGGTCATGTTCTCCAGAGGGTAGAAATCGGATATGTTGCAGGCGTTGCAGGTCTGGTTTGCCTGGGACACTGACGAGAGGTTATAGGTTTGGTTGTAGCTGTAGGCCATAGGCTGTGCTGCCTTGTATCCGAATGCATACCGCAGCGCTTCCGATGCGTTCGTGACCTCTACAATTTTTATCCCAAGATTCTGCTGCGCCGCATAGTAGAACATCTCTTCTATAGAAGAGTTTGGGGCGTAAGGAACTAGTAGGACAGATTTGCCTGCTGCTCTTGCTGCCGCTGCTTTGTCGAAGATGCCTCCGATAAGGCCCGCAGTCCCATTTGATGAGATGGTGCCTGTTGCGGCTATGCTGTTGATTATCGGCTTCTGTTCAAGTCCCGATATTGCCAGTATTGTGAATGAGAGTCCTGCGCTTGGCCCGGATACTGAGCTGTGATTGTCATGTATGTAGTATGTGAAATTGTATGCGCTTTCATTAATGCCCAGATATTGTGTGGCATACGCTACTGCCGTATCTGCGGATTGCACCGTGTCATTGGCAACGCTTGCAGGGCCTAGTATTTTTATTGACCCGTTGCCGCTAGTTACGTTTAGCTGTATGCTTGTTAACTGGCCCGAGGTAGCAGAAGTCACTGCAGGATCATATATCTGAGTCGTGTATGCGCTTGCCATTCCGGCAAGGATAAATGCCGAAAAAACTAATAGTAGGATTGTTCTTTGCATAATATTCCCGTGGTTAGTATATTGCAGCCCTGTGTTTTTATACCTTTTATCAGAATTCGTTTATTGTTCTTTGGCCGTTCTCCTTTTGAGGTACGGCATCTTTGAACAGGTCGACTATCCCGAATACCCCATCGTATCCTGGAGTGACGCTGATCTTCTCCTCCCTTATCCTGGCTATCGCCTTTCCTATCTCCTTATCAGCAGTTATGAGGTCATCAGTACTTGCATTTATCAAAGCGTTCATCTCACTGCCGAATTTTTTGATAAGGTTACTGTATGTACTGAGCACCTGTGCGGTTGCCTGGCCCTTCCCCGTTACGCTTGAGATTATCTCTATTAGAGGAACTGCATGCACGTATTTTGGGGAATCCTTAGGAGCATATCCTGGGCTCCTGTCTGCAAGATCATCGACCCTGTGCATGACTCCTATCGTAAGCTTTCTTCTGCATACTGGGCATAGCCCGTTATATCTCTTCGATTGCTCCGGGCTTAGCGAGATCTTGCAGTTCCTGTGCCCGTCATAATGGTACTTGCCCTCTTCAGGATAGAACTCAACGGTCATGCGTATGCCTTTCTTGCCCTTTATAGAAGATGCAAGCTCTTGGTATGTTTGCCCGTTCAGATCGAATACTGTCGCTTCTCTTGCAAGCTTTGGCAGCGAGTGTGCATCGCTGTTTGATATCATGGAGTAATTGTCAAGCTTTGAGACCCTCCAGTTCATCGGCGGGTCGCTGCTCAGCCCGGTCTCATACCCGGAGATATGCTTCGCTGCGCTCCCATAAGCATCTTCCATGGAGTTGAAACCTGACATTGCACCTAGGGCCCCGAACCATGGCGTCCATATATGTGCAGGGAAGAGAATCGCTTCGGGACTTGCATCGATTACCGCATTGGCGAGCTCTTCGGCAGATGTCATCAGTACAGGCCTGCCATCAATCGAGAGGTTCCCATACCTTGATATGGCACTGTTGATACTCTCCGAATCCTCTATACTAGGGGCAAGTATGCATGTATGCACCTTCTTTGCACCCTTTCCGTCAGGATTTGATATCGTACATACCTCTGAGCTTAGTATGAAGTTCACCCTGCCTTCATTTAGGCGATACATGCCATGCTCTGCTTCCTTTAATAATGACTTTATATCTGAGATCCACTTCGGATGCGTGAAGTCCCCGGTGCCGATTATGTTTATTCCCTTTTCGGAAGCTGCCCTGTCGATATTTTCCAGGGTTAGCTTATCGCTGCATGCGGCAGCATACCTTGAATGTATGTGTAGGTCTGCTATCTGATCCATCATCACACTTATTTCTTGTATCCGAACTTCCTGAGGAGCTCCCTTCTCTCTTTTACGTCGCTTTCAGATTCTACTCCTAAGGACTCACTCCCATCCACTACCCCGATTATGGCCCTGCCCTGATCCGTGCCTGCTACAAGCACCTGTACAGGATTCGCAGTTGCACAGTATAAATTTACAACCTCGCTTACCGACTTTATGGCATTGACAACATTTATGGGAAAGGCGCCCTTGAACATTATGATGAAGGAGTGTCCTGCCCTGATGTTCATCATGTTCTTTGAGGATAAGGATTGCATCTCGGGATCGTTGCCTTCCGTTCTGACAAGGCGCTTCCCGCTTGCTTCTGCAAATGCTATGCCGAATTTGGCTGAAGGGACGGCGCAGGCCATCGCCTCATAGAGGTCTTCTGCAGTCTTTATGAAACCAGCATGGCCTATGATTACCTGGGTCTCTTCGTCCTTTTCTATGCTTATGGCTTCGATCTCCATTGACCACACTGCCGGGCTTGTGAAAGGGAAAAGCTTGCGCTTTTCACCTGTTCATCAGAATCTCTATAGAGCTTACCTTTGACTTCGTACCGTCCTCATTGGATATCTCTTCAGAGTTTATCGCTATGTCATTTACGGCAAGATCCGTAAGGAACCTGTTCCTCGATATCTCAGCTACGTCGACTGCGCGTGAGATAGCATTGCCTCTGGCCCTTATCTTTACGCTCTTGGCGCCGTTGTTGAACTGGGTAACGACTGCCAGAACATAATTCATAGTGGGCTTCTTGCCTATAAGAACTACGTTCTCCTGTGCCATCTCTCTCATTGTTTCTGTGCTTTCTACCATTGTCTCACCTAAGCAAAATTGGCTGTAGCTTGATATTGTCTGACAAGATATTTAAGCCTAACACTTGCTTAAGCGCAAAAAGCATGCGGTTTTTGGCATTATATTCCACTTTTACGACATGTATGAATATGTATCCGAGAAAGAGAATAGGTATAAATACTTAATCCCTAATGATAAATGAGTAGAAATGCTGGTGTGTTCCATGGTAAAATATGTAATTGCAGAGCAACTAGTCGGTAAACAGGTCGTTACTAACGACGGATTTGACCTCGGTAAGTTCGAGGACGCAGAGCTCAACGAGACAAGCGGCAAGCTTAGCGTTATGGTGATAGAGCCAAACGTAGACAGCGAATATGTCAACAAGCTCAACATAAAGAGCGGCAAGCTGCATGTCCCTTACTCGAATGTCGTTGCTGTTAACGATCTGATAGTAGTTGACAGAAAGGGCCTTTGAGCAGGTGATCTTATTATTATAGCCGGCGGTGACGAAGCCGGTAGGGGCGCGGTACTCGGCCCCTTAGTTGTTGGATTGGTTAGTGTAAAGAAGACCAAGGAGGCAAAGTTCAGCAGGATAGGGGTCAGGGATTCCAAGCTCCTCACCCCAAAGAAAAGGGAGTTCCTCTACGATGAGATAAACTCGATAGCTGATGAAGTCAGGAGCTATAGCATAAGCAGCGAGGAGATAGACGAGGCCATGACGAGCGGAGTCTCCCTCAACCAGCTTGAGGCCCTGAACTTCGCCCGCCTGATTGATTCGCTTGAGATCGAGCCGGACAAGGTATTCCTCGACTCCCCGGATGTCATTTCGGAGAAGTTCGGCCTGCGGGTGAGCCTGTTCTCAAGCAGGAACATGCATGTCAGGGGGACAAAGGGCAAGAGGCCGCAGAAGGCGAAGGCCGTGCCGGTTGAGGGTGTGCCCAAAAAGATATCCGTAATAGCGGAGCATAAGGCAGATGCCGTTTATCCGGTGGTTTCAGGGGCCAGCATAATAGCGAAGGTCATACGCGACAGGGAGATAGAGCGCATAACCGACCATCTGGGGGTGGACATAGGCAGCGGCTATCCCTCGGATTCGCAGACGATTGATGCGATAAAGGACAACCTTGCCAATGAGAAGTTTGCGAAGTTCATAAGGCAGAGATGGAAGACGATGCAGATAATAAGGCAGGCGCGCATGAACGACTTCTTTTAATCCTTTCCCCGGCGTTCCGGCTGTTTTTATATATGATAACATTTAGCATACTGGCAAGTGTTAGCCATGAACAGTGAGCGATCCAGGCAGCTTGGATTTGCGGTGGAGATTGCCCGAGAGGCAGGGACCGTCATGAAGAGCCATTTCATGAAGGATATGAAAAGGGAGTTCAAGGCAGACCATACCATAGTTACCGAGGTCGACAAAAAGATAAACTCCATGGTGATAGA
>JAKAUU010000021.1 GCA_021817505.1 Microcaldota archaeon
ACTTGTAGAGAGATACCTTAAAGCCCAGAAAATGTTCGATATAGACTATTCTAAGGTAAGGTACAGCGAAGTCGTAAATGTGGACCTTTCAGATATTAAGCCAAGTGTATCAGGGCCTTCGCAGCCTAAGCAGGAGATGCCTTTAAGCAGCATACGATCAAATTTCACCGACATCTTCCTTAGTGGGGACGGGCAGTCTGCAAACGGATTAACCCAGAAAGACTACACAAGATGGTCTAGCGAGAGCGAGGTTCCAGACAACGGCAAGATAAAGAGTGCACCTATGCATTCCGCTCCGAAGAGCGCTATTATAAGATATGAAAACCATGATGTAAAGCTCTCGGAAGGGGACGTTGTAATAGCATCGATAACGAGCTGTACGAACACGAGCAATCCGTCGGTGATGATAGGAGCGGGCCTTCTCGCAAAGAAGGCGATTGAAAAGGGCCTAA
Organism: Microcaldota archaeon; assembly: GCA_021817505.1. Taxonomy (GTDB): domain Archaea; phylum Micrarchaeota; class Micrarchaeia; order Micrarchaeales; family CABMGC01; genus JAKAUU01. The sequence continues at coordinate 453 of JAKAUU010000021.1, forward strand.
GCGTGGACACAAGAAAGGTGAAGACCAGTTTCGCTCCAGGTTCAAGGGTAGTTATAGACTATCTCACGGCGCTCAACCTGATAGAGCCTCTTGAGAAACTTGGCTTTGGCCTTGTCGGCTTCGGCTGCATAACCTGCATAGGCAATTCTGGTCCTCTGATAGAGAAACAGAGCGATGCAATAAACAGCAACAACCTGGCGGTTGCCTCAGTGCTGTCAGGAAACAGGAACTATGAGGCAAGGATACACCGCGATGTAAGGGCAAACTACCTTATGTCGCCTCCGCTAGTAGTCGCATTTGCAATAGCGGGAACGGTGCTTAAGGATCTTGAGAGCGAACCGCTTGCCAGGAATGGCAATGGGGAAGATATTTATCTAAAAGACATATGGCCTAGCCAGGAAGAGATAAACCAGCTTGTGCAAAAGGCAGTAAGCCCTAATCTATTTGCAAAGGAGTATGGTGCAGACCTGTTCAAAGTAAATAAATACTGGAATGATATAGAAGGTGCAACGGGCCAGGTCTACGGCATAGATGAAAAGAGCACGTACATCAAACTGCCTCCGTTCTTTGATAGCTTCAATCCGTCTGGGACCAGCCATATAACTCCAATAAACAATGCAGCGGTCCTGGCGGTCTTTGGCGATTCTCTCTCAACAGACCACATCTCTCCCGCAGGAGCCATAGGCAAGGACAGCCCGGCAGGCAGATACCTGCAGGAAAAAGGCATCGCATACAAGGACTTCAACACCTACGGATCAAGGAGGGGAAACCACGAAGTCATGATGCGCGGCACATTCTCCAATAACCGTATAAAGAACCTGCTCCTCCAAGGCGAGGAAGGAGGCAATACCATACATTTTCCAGATAACCAGAAAATGCCGATATACGATGCAGCTATGCAATACGCTGCGGATAAGAGGCCGCTTGTCGTATTTGCGGGAAAGGAGTATGGTTCAGGAAGCTCCAGAGACTGGGCTGCCAAAGGGCCTATGCTCCTAGGGGTAAAGGCCGTTATCGCACAGAGCTTCGAGCGCATACACAGAAGCAATCTGGTAGGCATGGGGATTATACCTATGCAATTCAAGGATGGGCAGGGCGCAGAAAACCTGCAGATAGACTTTTCCAGGCCTGTAAATATATCATTAGACGATGAGATAACTCCAAAAGGAAGGGCCAAAATCAGGTACTTCGGCAAATCAGGAAATGAAAAGGAAGCAGAACTGATTATAAGGATAGATACGGAGATTGAGCTTGAGTATTTCAAGGCAAACGGAATATTGAATTATGTTTTAAAGGATATAACTTCCAAGAATAGGAAATGATAGGATGTCTGAATCTTATGATGTAGTGATAGTCGGCGGAGGGATAACGGGTGCATCCCTGCTTTACATATTGAGCAAATATACCGATATAAAGAGGATTCTGCTCCTCGAGGAGTACGGATCATTTGCCTCTTTAAATTCAAACTCGAACAATAACGCGCAGACTCTCCACTTTGGAGACATAGAGACGAATTATTCGTTGGAAAAATCAAGGGAGACAAAGGAGGAAGCCGAGATAGTTATCAAGTATCTTTCCATGCTGCCAAAAAAGGATTACGACATGATAACGAAAAAATGCGGGAAGATGGTTCTTGGTGTAGGAGAGGAAGAGATAAACAAGCTTGACGGGATCTATGATTCAGGGCTTAAGCATATATTCCCTGGTCTTAGGAAGATAGGCCCGAATGAGATAGCAAGATTGGAACCGAACGTAATGAAGAAAAGAGCGATTGATGAAAAGGTAGAGGCTCTAAAGTCGGATAACGGGCAGATGGTGAACTTCAGGAACCTTACTAATTCATTTGTTAAAAGGGCCAAGGCTGCCAAGATCGGAAGGATCAATGTAAGGCTGAATGCAAAGGTATTGTCCGTAAATGGCAGCGCAGGGGATTTCAATATTTCAACGCATGATCGCACATATAAGGCACGTTTCGTAGTATTCTGTGCAGGAAGCTACAGCCTATATTTCGCAAAGATGCTAGGCTATCAGAAGAACCTTTCCGTATTATGCGTCGGGGGCAACTTCTATACCGCTCCCAAGGTCCTTAACGGGAAGGTGTACAGGGTGCAGGAAGGCGGCATACCTTTTGCCGCAGTTCACGGAGATCCCGATATAACCAACCAGCACATAACCCGTTTCGGCCCTACCGTGACTATATATCCCGAACTTGAAAAGGGCAAACCTTCAACGATGTTTGATTACTTCAAGACCTTTAATTTTGACCTTGCAACCTCTGCAAGCCTGCTAAATATACTTGCAAACAAGGACATACGCCGCATACTCTGGAATAACGCATTCTATGACCTGCCCGGAATCGGCACAAGCATATTCCTCAAAAGAGAGGTATCCAAGATAGTCCCATCTTTAAGGCCCAAAGACATAATGCTTGCCCCGCACATGGGAGGCATAAGGCCCCAGATAATGGATGAGAAAAAGAAGGCTCTTGTTCTAGGAGAGTCGAAGACAAAAGAGGACGGCGTGATATTCAACATTACCCCTTCGCCAGGAGCTACCTCATGCCTTGCAAGTGCCATAGAGGACATGTCATACATATGCGATCAGATAGGTGCAAGGATAGACCTTAAGGCAGTGGAAGGCACTCTTGTCAACAAGGAAACGATGCCGATAACGATGCGCAAGCTTAAGAACTGGTGATTAAGTAAAGTACCATCTGCAATGCGTGAGATGCAGGGAAAAATACGACGGCAGTTTCGCATCACAGATATGCGGGAAGTGCGACTCCCTGCTTAATGTCATCTACGATGAAAAGCATAGATTCAGTTATCCAAAGGAGAATCTCTTTTGGTCCTATGAGAAGTTTTTCCCCGAATGCGATTACAAGCATTTCAAAGCCGGGGGCACAAATATCATAATAGCCGATGAAGACGGCCTTTACCTTAAGGTAGAGACGACAAATCCTACCAGGTCATTCAAGGACCGCGGTTCTCTGATAGAGATAAACAAAGCCGCAGAGTATGGGTACAGGGAGGTTGTCTGCGCATCTACGGGGAACATGGCATATTCAATTGCGCACTTTTCAAAGAAATTCGGGATAAAGGCAAAGGTCTTCATAAGCAAAAATGCAAACAAGGACAAGGAGATGCTGATAAGAGGCACGCACGACGCGGATCTTACAGAAGTGAACGGGGATTTCACAGATGCACAGTCCGCTGCGATAAAGTATTCGAAGGAAAAAGGAGCCTTCCTTACAGGAGATTACTGCTATAGGAAAGAGGGACAAAAGACAGTAATATACGAATCCATGTACGATCTTAGGTCAGTAGACAATATCATTCTGCCTGTAGGGAATTCGACACTGCTGGCAGGTGCTTTGGAAGCCATAAAGTACATGAAGCAGTCGAATGCAATAAAGAGCGTGCCTAAGATAATAGGAGTTGAGGCGGAGGGGGCAAAACCTCTTTTTGAAGCTTTTAAATCAGGCAGACCTGTTTCAAGGGAGAAGGTAAATACCAAGGCCGATGCTATAGCCGTAGGATTTCCCACATTCGGCGATGAGAGCATAAGGCTGCTAAAGGAGCTAGGAGGGGAAGTGGTTACAGTAACTGACAAGGAGATGGAGAACGAGCAGGAGAAACTCAGGAAGATGTACGGGATAGAGGCTGAGCTTGGCGGAGTTGCCAGCATTGCGGCATACCGAAGGCTCTCAAATGAGGGAAAGACCCTTGCAGTAATTACCGGAGGAAATGTCTGACTACCTTTTATCTATAGGCACGTACTCCCTGTCAAGCGTTCCGTTGTAATATTCAAGCGGGCGTATGAGCTTGTTCTCCCTGAGATACTGTATTATGTGAGCGCACCATCCCGGAATCCTGCTTGCAGCGAATATGGGCGTGAAAAGGTAAATGTCTATCCCAAGGTCGGTGTAGACCGGCCCCGAGAAAAAGTCGACGTTGGGCCATATCCCATGGCTTTTCCCTATCCTGTCCACCATGAGCTTCTCGGCTGCCAGCGCGATGTTTGTCAGGTTCCTCACCTCCTCATCAGCGCTCCCCTGCAGTTCCTCCAGCCTCTTTTTTATTATCCTTGCCCTCGGATCGTAGGTCTTGTAGACGCGGTGCCCGAAGCCCATGATCTTCTTCTTCCCGGCAAGCGCTTCCTCTATATACTTAACAGTATGCTCTGGCCTACCTATCTCGCGCATCATCTGCAGCGCAGCCTCATCCGCACCTCCGTGCAAAGGCCCTTTCAGCGTGCCTATCGCTGAGGTTACTGCCGAATGCATGTCTGACAGGGTAGAGGCCGTGACTATGCCTGAAAATGTTGATGCGTTGGAGCTGTGCTCAGCATGCAGCAGGAACATCGTATCGAGTATCTTCACATGCTCATCTTTAGGCTTTGAGCCGTTTAGCATGTACAGGAAATTCTCTATGTGCCCCATGGACGGATCAGGCCTTACATAGCCTCTGCCTGCCCTTACGCTGCCTGTGGCTGCGACTATCGATGCTATCTTTGATATGAGCCGTATGCTCTTTCTCATGTTAGAAGGTTCGGTATCATCAGCAGCATCCTTGTCAGAGAATGCAAGCATCGAAACCGCGCTTCTGAGCACGTCCATCTCATCGGAACTCTTTGCCAGTTTCTCTATGACCATAACCACTTCATCGGGAAGATCCCTTTCAGAGGCGAGGCTCTTTCTGAAAACAGACAATTCAGATGCGCTGGGAAGCCTTTCATTAAGCAAAAGATAGCATACCTCCTCGAAGTTAGAGTTCCCGGCAAGCGTCTCTATAGAATAACCGCAATAATACAGCCTGCCGTTTATCCCGTCAACCTTGCATATTCCGGATTCCGTAAAGTATACTCCTTCCAGCCCATGCTTTATCTCAGGTGCGTCAACCATTAAACTACCGAATAATAGTGCTTATCAATGAATTTAAGGTTTTTCAGGAAAAAAGAGGCCACCGGTAAAGGCAGTATTTAAAGGCTTGCCAAAATGCATATATACTTGAACTGCCATAAATAGTATCAAGGAGGGTTATTCAGAAAGCAAGCAACTTCTTATCCTACAAGTCTGAACAAAGAAAGTGACAATCTAAAACTTTTTTCTAATCTTGATTAATTTTCCGGATTTAAGTCACATTCCATACTTCTAGAGCGTTGAATATGCCTGCTGTCTGAGATCCTCCTTAGCAAAAAACAAAACTAGTGTAAACATGAATAACAAAGACATGAAGAAGGAAATAATATTCTTCGATGCAGACGGTACTTTATGGTACCCAAAAAAGACAAAGTTCGGCGAAAAACCCTGGTGGATATACTTCGATGAAAAAACCGCCTCTGACGACCCGCTAGAGCATCTGACCCTGATGCCTAACGTGAGGAACACTCTAAAAAGGCTAAACGGCATGGGCCTGGTTCTTGTCCTGGTATCCCAATTGCCCTTCCCAGAAAAAATAGCAAATGAACAACTGAGAAGACTAACGACCCATTTCGGCATATACGAGTTTTTTGATCAAATCCGTGCGTCGCATTCGAGCATAACCAAAGGGATTCCTGATCCGAAGCATTTTGCCATCCTTGAGGTCCTCAGGGAAAGAAAGATACCTAAAAGCAGGGCCTTGATGGTCGGTGACTCGTACACTTTTGATTATCTTATGGCAAGGAGAGACGCCAAGATAGACTGTGTTCTGATAAACGGATTCAAGTACACAAAGGAGCTTAAGGAATACAACAGGGTACAGCGGAAGATCGATAATCTGGACAAGATCTTTGGGTATTTAAGCTGAAACCGGTCAACGGCCAAGCCTGTCTATAACCGCATCTGAGAACTCCTTCGTTCCAACAGGCGCGGTTCCCATGAACCTCGCAATGTCCCTCGTGGCTATCCTGTCCTTCAGGGTCGCAGATATCGCATCCCTTATCATCAGCGATACGCTCTCCATGCCGATGTGCTCCAGCATAAGGCAGCAGGCGCTCAGCATGCCCATTGGATTTGCAACGTTCTGCCCTGCATATTTCGGCACAGTGCCATGCACTGCTTCAAATATGGCATACCTATCGCCTATATTTGCCCCGCCCAGAACCCCTATGTTGCCTATGAGGGCTCCTGCAGCATCGGAAACATAATCGCCGTTCAGGTTAGGCGCAAGAATAAGGTCATAATCCCCAGGTCTTGTTATTATCTGCTGGAACATATTGTCGGCTATCCTGTCATTGAAGAGTATCTTCCCATTCCTGCTCGCCCCTGCGGCAACCTCCTCTTCCGTGACTATGCTGTTCCTGAACTCGGTCTTTGCAATATTATAGGCCCACTCCCTGAATGCCCCTTCGGTGTACTTCATTATATTGCCCTTATGCATAACAGTTATGCTCCTTCTCCTGTGCTTAATCGCATATTCAAGGGCCATTCTCGTAACCCGTTCGGTCTTTGCCCTGCCCATCACCTTTATCCCTATCCCGGAATCATCCTCTATATCGGTTCCAAGATTGGAGTTAAGGAAATTCCTTACCTTTCCGGCTTCAGCTGAATCATATCTCCATTCTATCCCGCGGTAAAGATCATCAGTATTCTCCCTGAAGACTACCAGGTCTATGGCCTCTGGATGTGCGATAGGACTTGCTATCCCGGGAACGTACTTGACAGGGCGTATGTTCGCATACAGGTCGAACAGCAGCCTCAGCCTTACGTTTATGGATGTGAATCCTTTTCCCACCGGCGTCTCTATAGGCCCCTTTATCGCAACTCCGCATCTCTTTATGGCTGCTATAGTCTCGTCAGGCAGCCTGTTTCCGGACTTCTTCTCGGCTTCGGCTCCAGCAAGCGCTTCGACCCACTTTATGCTGCCCTGCCGTATCTTCTCAATCGCAGCGTCAACTACTCTTTTTGAATTGTCAACAATCTCGGGCCCTATCCCGTCCCCTTTTATGAATACTATCTCCCTTTCGCTTTCAGCCACAGTAAAACCAAAGAACTCTGCAGGGAAAAATACTTATTATTATGCAGGTCTGAACGGCAGCCCACCACAACTGCCAACTTCTAAAGATCAGTGCTCGAACAGGCTCTCAAACTCCTGCAATTTTTCTTTTGCATTCTTGAAGTACACCTCAAACTTTATGTCATTGCTCTTCCAGCACTCCTCAGCAAGGCGTATATTCTCATTTATCTCTTCGAACATCTTCTCAGCTATAACTTTTGACGCATCGGCCATAGGCTCTACCTCCACAAATATTTGCAGCAATCGCCGCATTCCTCCAAATAAAACAGTCGAATTTTATCGGAGCTTTTCATTTACATGCCAGCTTTAAAAAACAGTAACCACTGCCAGTTTTACTGGAATAATAAAAATAAACGCCAGATAAGATAGCGTGGTCATTTGTCAAGCGCTTTGTTGGAGGCGAATGTAAGTATTTGTTAATATTTGTTAACATTAAATAATAATCTGTAATAGATGTACATTTCGTCGTAAGCCAAAAGATATATTTATAAATGAGAATTTTAATTTATTTACTTGATTACAACAATGTCCAGAGTCAGAACTATAACTACACCTGAAAAGCACTACGATAGTGATCCAGCTAAGGCTAAGGTCCATACTATGCTGGGTGAAATGCTTGATGCCACCCTGCTCACTTTCAGGAAACCTTCAGAGATAAAAGTATTGCATTTTGCAGGTATAGATGCGCAGGAAACAAAGGCAGTATACCTTTCAAGGGGAATACTCCCACAAAACATAACTACTTTGGAAAGAGATCCGGAGATAGCAAGAGCTATAGAGTCACAGTCTCTAGGGATAAAAATAATCAATTCAGATCTTGAAGATTATGTAAGAGAAACTGCAAGATTCGGACATAATGTTATAAGTCTTGATTTTACCGGTCCATTATCTGATTCAACCATGTCCTCAATTGGCAAGCTTCTACACTCTTCTACTGAACGTAACATCGTTTTGCATACAGCAAATCTTTTAAGAAGAAACCGAGAAGAGTTTCTAGCAGTTACCGGGATAGATGCCATAAATACCTCCCCAAGATTAATGGGAACCGGAAGTAATTATACATTCTTAGCCGATAGCCTTGAAAGAGACCAAAGCGATTTAAATAAGGATAATCTGAAGGAGCTAAGGTTAAAAAATTATCCATATCTTATCTTGGATTCCATACTAGTGAAAGATAACGATGGAATAATGACGTTTCTAAATTTCTTAAATGCGGAATTTAATCGACAAGATGATCTCACAATTTCAAAACTAATTAAAGGAGCGCTCAGGGAAAACGAAATTTCCAAAAAAAGCGGCGTAGATAAATTTTCAGAGCCTATCTTCCATGATATACGAAGAATACATCACAATATGAGAAGCGCCTATGCAATAATTCATGCTCTAGGGGAACCATATGGATTGACCGGAAGAGGAACAGAACTTCTGATCGAATCTCTACAAAATGCGTGCATTAATCCGTACATGCCACAAAAAAACACTAACTATTCATATATATCAGAATCTGGATCTCCGATGAGCGGAAGCATATTCTATCTGCAAAGAAGCAAATATCTATATGATGCCGCGTGTGATGTTGCAAGAGCATGCGGATTTCCAATCAGATTCCAAATAAATGATATTAAAGGGTTTACTGCTGCGCTTAAAGTTTATAGAAGAATCCGTGCTAACCAACACGATGCTTATTACGATGTAATTGACCACCAGGCAACTGAAATACATTTTCTAGGCAATTCTTCCAGACCTGTGTTAACTAAAAAGAGATTTCTAGAAGCATTAGAAGAGGGCCTGTCAATAGATCAAATCCAGAAAAAGTTTAGAGGCTGGGCAGCCAAACCACTTGCACAATGGAAGGCCCATCATACTATGGGCACCTATGACACGACCAGACAGGATGAACAAGAAACTATAACTGTAACAGCTGATGATAAGGATGTAGAACGAATAAGCAAGGACGAAGCACTTGAACTCCTATCTGCAGGAATTCCTCCCAAAGAGATATTTGATGCATATCCTACTTCTTTCACTACTAGGCAGCTCGGGGCTCTAAAAGCCCACATTACAATGGGTACCTATATAAGAGATTAAAAATAAGCACTAAATTAACTCTAATTTATGCTATGGATTTTTAGGCGTCCACAAAAACCAGCTGTTTTCTGTGCTATTCCTAAAACCTATTTTCTTATAGAAGCCCTGAGCATCATCCGTAGTAACGTGGACCACTTCCGCACCTAACTCATTTTCCCAAGCCAATGCCTCTTTTACAAGCTTGCTACCTATGTTCTTGCCACGTGCCTTTTTTGTGACTACTAATTCTTCTATGTATCCATATCTGGATTTTCCATAAGAGGTAAATGTAGCCAGTAAGAAGCCAACCACCTTATTGCCTTCACGGGCAACAAACGTCTTGCTCTTAAGTAATGGCGTGCCTACTTTGGCTATTCCGCCTTTTTGTCTTTTAGGGTAAAGTTCATAGTAAAGATCCGTAACGCCATAAGAATCAGATCTTTTAGCCTCTGATATAGTTATGTTTGATTCCATGTTAACATGCCTAGTTATTACTGATAATAAAACTTCTGGTTCAGAAGCACCATTTAAGATCGTAAATCCTTTCTTTTTTGCAACCGTATCAAGTTTTTTAACATACTCTAACTGCCGTATACCCGAATATGCTTTCCCATCTCTTTTCCTGAGCCGTTTATCCAGAGTCTTTATACTGACTTTAAGGTAATATATTTCATCAAACATCTCTGTTATCTCAGGTATGTTGTGTGATAACGCAAACACTACAACAGGGCGTTTTTTAATTAAAACTCTGAGTTTTTTCTCATCTATGCAAAACTTATGGGTCTTAAACCATTTTTGACTTGGCCTCACTGGAAACCTTACTTTATTTCCTTTCATATCGATCCATTTCGATAGCCCACTTACCGAATCAGTATCTATTGCATTTACTCCTTTAGCACTAAGTTTACTTGATAAAAACGTTTTTCCAGAACCTTCTGCCCCAACTACTAATATTGCTTTGTCATGCACTACTATCAAATATCAAACGTTTCATATGCTTAATAACCTTACTCAAGAGGACCTCAAGAAATTTGGCTGAGTGGCATATCTTATTAAATCTGTATTCTAAAAATTAACTGATGCTATGGCGAGCACATCGAAATTCAAGATAAGGCCACTCCGGTGGAATGATTTTGATGATTATTGCAAAATTTGGCGTTCATTGCAGGAGGAATTGGACAAAGATCCAAGGCTTACGATGGGCAGGTATAAGGAAAGGGCAGACTGGGAGTTCTTAATCACAGGCTTTTCGGATCTATACAGGGAAATCAAAGCCAGAAGTGCAAAATCACTTGTCTTAGAGGCGGACGGGCATGTTGTCGGGCTGTGCTCCATAAGGCTCTCAGGATCCACGCATGCGCAACACACCGCAGACCTGACATACTATGTAATCAAGCAGTATAGGGGGAAGGGCATGGGCACGGAATTGGTAAAAGAGAGCTTGAAAGACGTTCCTAAAAAATGCGAGATAATTACTGCAGGCACGCACAGCAACAACAAGGCTTCAATAGCATTACTTAAGAAATTCGGCTTCAAAAGAGTTGCTTTTATGCCAGGTTTCTCCAAAAGGGGAAAGACATACTTAAACGTGGAAGAGTATTACAAGAAAGTCAAGTGATAAATTGTCCAAATTCAAAAATCCTCCAAATGCACACACAACGCAGAACAAAATAAGCCTTGCAAGACTTGAAGATGCCATTCCGGTAGCCAAGCTATTGCAAAGGGTTATGTACCAATGGAAAGATTACTTTACAACTGATTTTATAGGAGGACTTATTGGTAAAAATGAGGTATATCTGATCTACAGTGAAGGGCAAATGGCAGGCACCATATCGATGAGCACTGATTCTTCATGGGCAACCGATGAAAGAAAACAGGTCAAATGGCATGACGAATCTGCAAAAGCACTGTACATATATGATCTTGCAGTTCTTCCAGAACACCAGAATAAAGGTCTTGCTTCTGAGCTCTTACACGAAGTTGAGGAAGAGACTAAGAAACGAGGGATAAAATATCTAAGAGGCGCAGCCATATCTGATAATCCTAACCTTATCGAATTTTATAAAAAGAGGAACTACACTGTGGTAGGCAAAGGAAAGGTAAACTGGTGGAAAGAAGACGTCAATTTCATAGAAAAAATCATAAAGTAAACCCTTCCGAGTACATTCCGACTTCAAATAAAAATAAACGCTGGGTACGATGGTATGTGCATTTGTCAAGCGCTTTGTTTAAGGTGAATGTGGGCGTTTGGTATAAGTAACATGGAATATATGCGTTAGTCTACAATGTTCATCCTGCTCTCTTCTTTCAGTAGCCTGTCAAAAGTAACTAATGTCAGTATGCCCTGTGTTTTGCACATTGCAATTATGCTGCAGTCTGTAAAGCTTAAACTTAACTTTTTCTGTGCCTTAAACACACGCCAAGCTTCAAGAAACAAGGACGAGTCCATGTTTAGTACAGAAACAGTATCAAGAATTTTGTTCCCAGTTTCTATAGTCTTTGCAAAGTTGCCGGTCCTGGATAGCAGTGTGGTCATTGTCTCATCAAAGATATAATCGGTGATTACTGCCGTTCCATATTTGTCGTTATCTATTTCTTTTGCTATTTTAACTGCTTTTTCATGGTATTCATCCTTTTCATTAGAGTACGCTACCAAAAAGCTGGAATCCAGGAATATCATCAGATTACCTATACAGCACCTTATCAATCTCAGTGCTAGAATGCTCCGTTCCTTTTCCCCAGTCAAATGTTGGAATGTCTGAAAGCTTTCCTTTAGGTTTCTCGCTGCGCGTTTTAAGCCATAGTTCTATCGCTTGGGTAAGTGCGTCGCCAATCTTTAGATCTTCTTCGGCTGCCTTTGCCTTAAGCTTTCTGAAAATGCTCTCCTGTATATTTCTTATAGTAATATTCATACAAATCATCAATGTATTACATGTATAACTAAATATATAAATATTGGCATTTGCCAGCTATCACTAATATAAATAGATTATGTAGACTGAACCCCGAACCTCCTTATGACAAAAACGCTATAATCCTATTTGAATTATTATACGTCCACACTGCAGAATTAAAGCAATTATATAAATTATCTGTTTTTACTTTAGCAGAATTTTTCTGCAGAAGCCAGTAAGTATAATTAAAGAAATCTATATAGTGCGATATCATCAGATTAGGTATAAACTTTATCTCTGATGACTTGATACTTCGATATTTTCTATATGTGTCAATGAAGCATTTTGCTTTTTGGAGGTCTATCTCATAACCATCTCTTTCTTTACAAGAAAATTGTATGAAGTTTGCAATGTCTTTAATTATAGTGTCATTTAGACGACCTACATTATCAAAGTCTATAATGCCGGTCAAATTTTTTCCATTCCAGATTAAGTTATCTGGTTTGATGTCCGTATGCAGCGGATACGTTTTTAGACCATTATAATTATCTACTTTGAGACCTTTTAGAATCTTAACTAAAACCATATCCATTCTTAAAAATTCAGCATCTTCTTTATTCTTTTTCTTCTTTTCAGAAGCCACAGATTCCATCTCTAGGGCAAAACCCAATATCGCTTTCTTGAAAAATGGATCTGAAGTTGACTTTCTAATACCTACGGAATTTTTCCTAATAGCGAGTTCATGATACTCAGCCATCATTTTAGCTACTACTTTTAATTCTTGAAGATTAAGGTTTTTTCTAACCTGGCCATCAATATACTTATATACCCAGAATAATTTCCCGTTATATGTGATAAACTCTGTTTTTTGTGTACTTAGAACCGGAATTGGTATTTTATATATAAAACCTTTGGACTTTAGGTATTTTAGACACTCAAATTCAAATTCCAAAGATTTCTTATCCTTGAACCTGCTAACTTCCCTAAGTACGAATCTGCCTTTACCATTAGTTATAATCCAGTTATTGTTCACTACACCTCCTTTCAATGCACTATATTTATAACTGACTATTCCCCAATTAGACAGCACTCTGCCAATCTCAGATTTAGTTAACCCCATACGAAACACACGCGCTATAGGATTAGTATTTAGTTCGGGTAAATTTAAATCACATGTGTCTAAAAGCAATAATAATTTACATACACGCTTTTAGATAAAACTCCACACGGAACTCCACCCAACTGATGTGAAGTCCTGTTATCTGGAGCATATTTACAAGAATCGAACACGTAAACCTTCAGAGCACAGCCCGACGTTAAATAAAAATAAACGCTGGGTACGATACCATGGGCATTTGTCAAGCGCTCTGTTAAGGGTGAATGTTGGCATTTGCTAATATTTATTGACAACGGTGCTAAAACGATCCTCGGCTTTGCTCGTTATTTGATACTATCTATTATGACTAAAACAAACTGAATTTAGTATGGCACACAACTTGATAGTACTGTATATTAATATTTACGATTCACAAATGAACTGTGAAGGTTTGTCATACAGGTTATATCTTTAATATTTAATCCAGGAAATTATCTATGGTTAAAAAGAAAATAACTGAGAAAAAACAGAGTCAAACAGTACGGGTAGCTAAATATGCTGGTATATTAGTCTTGGCTCTAGTTTTAATCGCATTATTCCTATCTATTATCCCAGGTTTAGATAACAATCCTTTAGTTTCAAATGTTTGTTCTGCTTCAAGCGGATATACGTGCAGCGGCATTACTATTAGTAACTCTGGATTACTTAGTTTTACATTGACTCAGAACACTGGCCAAGCAGAATATAATGTTACTCTTTACCTTACTACTCAATCTAATGGATTGAACACAACAAATCCTAATTATACTGTTTCGATTTATCTAGGGCCCAAATTACTTTCAGGGCATAGTGTTAATGTAAGTGTTCAACTCAAACCAGATATGCTTAATGGCCAAAATCAAAGTACAAACTACAGTGGCTATGCAGTTCTATCATATAGCAACACGAAAAATAACCCTCTAGATATATCTATACAAGTAGCTGGAATAATTGCATTTGCACAGTTTAAATAAAAATTAGGTTTATGCGTGAAGACGTACTATATCATCCATTTTATGATTACGGCCTCTATACTAATCTGTATAGCATATGCTCAAATACCGGCGCCCCAACCATATTGGGCAGGGTTTACTACTTACTGAGGGATCTTTCAGGCTGCAAACCTGGGATTTAGTTCACAGGCAGGACCAAGCACCAGATAATATTTATTAGTGCTAACTATTAAGATTTCCTATTTTATACGCTTCTTTAATATGCCTAATCTCACTTAACATGCTTTCTGTAAAAATTGTCCCAGCTTTCGAATTCTAAAAAGATAATCTTATTTGCATTTTTATCATAAGAATAAGACAATACAAATGAACTGCCTATGTGAACTCTTCTAAGTCCAAAGAGATTTGACCTTAACGGTTTGCCTGTTTCAGGATTCTCCAATATTTTGTCGATTTGCTTTAGTATTGCCTTGTATGTTGTCATATCCCTTTTCTTTATCTTAGCCAAGATTTTTACTAAACTTTCATCTATGCTATGCTCAGATACGGGCAGACAACCAACCTATAATTATCTTTTTCAGGCCTTGTAACCAGTAACAATCCTGTCAAGATCCTGAATGTTCTTAAACTTGATTGTTTTGCGCTTGCCACTTGCTATGTCTTTTGCCATCTTATTAAGTCTCTTTAATGTATCTATCTTCACTTGGCTTTCTGTAGGACGAGTGTCTTCATTCTTCAGTTCAATAAGTACCTCTTCCATCAATTCCTTGATTTTGTCTAATTTTGCATTTATGCTGTTGCTATCTTCCTGTACTTGGATTGCTTTCATAACTGCCACCAAAGACATTATGCTTATTCTAATTTTTAATACTTTCTAGTTGTTCAGAAAACAGAATAAAATTTATGCTAACAAGTGATATATTACGAGAATCGAACACGTAAACCTTCAGAGGACAGTCCGACGTTAGATAAAAATAAACGCCGGATAAGATGGCACTGGCATTTGTCAAGCGCTTTGTTTAAGGTGAATGTGGGTGTTTGGCAATGTTTATTGACATCAGTGCAGGAAAACAATTCTGACTGCTTTTACTTACCGTTGGTATCATCTAATGTAATTAAGATGGAATGAAAAGAGTTAACCCTACCACTTATAGTAAAGTATAATAATATTATAATTAACAAATTACCTGTGTAGGACTGGTATACAGGCTGTATCTTTAATCTGGGGAATTAAGAATGATTAAAAAGAAGCATAATCCGGTAGTTAAATATGGGGTTATTGGAGTTGTATTAATCTTAATAGGCGTGGTGGTTCTTCTGTCTTCTAGCATTATGATGGGTCCAGATAATCCTCCTCCCCCTCCTACTTCGAGTGCATGTTCTATTTCAACAGGTTATATATGTAATAATGTTACTATCACTAATTCTGGTTTACTGAATTTTACATTTATTCAAGATACTGGTCAATCAGAATACAACGTGACTCTTTACTTTACTACTGTTGGATTGAGTACCACAAATTCAAATTATACCACTTCAATCTATCTTGGATCTGAATTGGCATCAGGACAACCAGTTAAAATAAGTGTCCCTCTCAAACCAGACATGCTAAATCATAATCATGATACGAACTACGAAGGCTGGGTAAATTTATCATATAGTAATACAAAAAACAACACTCCGAATGTATCTATACTGGCAGTTAGAATAGTTGCATTTTCATAGCATCCATAACTCAAACAAGAACTTAGGGTTTACCTATTGGCAAAAATAATCTCATTTCTTTTCTGATTGTAGTCTGTATAGTACGTACTGAAGTATTTACACCAATGTTTCCATCACATACTAGGTAGGATATTATATAACACAACCAAATGTCATCGGAGTGAATGCTTCATGGACAGTTCAAAATATGCCAACACATTCATCAATCCAGGGATCTTCGGCCCAGTGGGTTGGAATTGGGTGTTTATTTAAGTCAGATTTAATTCAAATATGTACATCTTCAGATAATTATTGTCCTATTCTTCAGAATTGTACTCCGATATGCGCTGCTGGTATGAATTTATTCCTGCTAGCTACTTTTCATTTACAGGTTATCAGTCTGTTTCCATACCATAACCTGCCATGAGAATCTTTCGGTGTTCGATTCTGTGCCCTATTTAGTACCTGATTGCAAATGTTTATGAACATTTACCCTATTTTGCAGCACCAGCGCTGCACAAATAGTATAACGCTGGGTACGAGAATCGAACTCGTAGAGGCATTACTGCCGAACAGGTTAGCAACCTGCCGCCATACCACTAGGCGAACCCAGCACATGCAGCAGAAACCCGCCTTGCATCAAGCGGATATGTAAGCTGGTTTGCATGTCTGCTCAATCCTGTATCTTTAGAGCATAGGTTTTTATACGCATGGTGAAGGTCCACCTATACTATGTACTTAGGGTTGCTCCTTCCGGCCTGGCCCGGTTCATATACAAAACTACCGCCAAAGGCAGGATCTCAACGCTTCCATGCAAGGCCGACATATCCGGCATAACACTCAACAGGCATAAGGCCCGCCATGAAGAGGATTTGCGGTAAAGGAAACCTCTAGCTCCCTGCCCTTCTGCTGCAATAAGATTGACCACTATAACCTTATAAATACCTTTAGTCCATTATCTGTATATAGAATTCTTATACGGTGAAACAATTGAACTATGAGGAATTACTGGACAGGGCGTTCACGCAGATATCCCAATTGTCAGAGGAGAAGGTAGACTTCAAGATACCTGAGGCGGACTCGATGATACAGGGGAGCAAGACCTTCCTGAGGAACCTGCGTGTCATAGCCGATGCTGCAAGGAGAGATCCTTCGGAGATAGCAAGGTACCTCACAAAGGAGCTTGGAACTCCCACATCAACTGACAATTCATCCCTTATAATCAATGCAAAGGTGCAGCAGGCAGAGCTTTCAGAGAAGATCAAGAAGTACTTTGAGATATACATAATATGCAAGGAGTGCCATAAGCCTGATACCCATGTACAGTCAACGGAAAGAGGCTATATGACAATAGTGTGCGAGGCCTGCGGAGCAAGATATACTGTTAAGAACTATTAGTGGTTTTTTGTACAAGAAGAACAATGTAGAGGAAGTGCATACACTCATGATTCCTAGGGACAATGAGGTTATAGGTACGGTTTACAAGGCTCTTGGGGCTTCGAAGTTCATGATAAACTGCGCTGACCAGAAGCAGCGTGTCTGCTCAATACCCGGAAGGCTGAAGCGAAGGTTCTGGGTGAAGGAGAATGACCTTGTTCTTGTAAAGCCATGGGTGGTGCAGGGAGACGAGAAAGGGGACATAATCTGGAGATACAGCATACTTGACAAAGATACCCTGAAGAAGAGGGGCTTTGAGATACCTAAATAATCAAGCCAGCTCTTTTACAAGGTAATCGAAATAGGCTTCATAGCTGTTTTTGGACCAGAAGCCTAGTTGCATGTAAGCGAGTATCTTTGATCTTGTCTCGAAATCAAATCCTGCCAGTCTTTTCTCAAATTTCATCGCCATGACGTCCGCAATGGCATACGCCCATACGCTTATCGATCGCTTATAGTTTTCCCAGAACTTGGTATTAAAGTATGCTTTAATTCTCTCCTTATATACTCCGGAAACATTCCAAGGCGACCTGATTATCTTGAACACCTCATCTGACATTGGTCCAATCTCTCTGTTTTTTGTGAAGTAAAAATAATCCGCATACGCGTTTACAAACCGGTTAGTCTTATCTGAGCTCTCACGTATGCCTAGATTATAAGATAGCAAATCGAAATCCTTGTCATTTATGTCCTTGGCCATATCCCGTTTATTCTTTAACAGATCCACCATCACGTGTTTTCCGAAGATAGCTATTGCCTCTGCATTTACGGTACATGCGGGCATCTGCACTTTTTTCAAAAATTGCGGAATATCAGAGCTTTCCGTAGCTAAGAACTGACCCTGGTGGCCAAGTATTCCCTCCTCCCCTACTATATCGGCGATGCTAAAAACATCAATGATATTTGTCCATCTCAGATCTCTTTTTACCGTTATGACATCAGGGCTAAATGTATTCAGGTATACCTTCCCAGTTCGTGAATATGAAGACCTGTTGTTCCTGTTTTCCATAAGCTCTACACTACCTCTATAACCGGGATAATCTTTGAATAGCTTAGTGAGCATCGGGGAGGCAACCTCGTACGAAAGCCTAACAAATTCATCGTAATACTCCTCAATTTTCTTTATCTCTTCCTTGCTTTCGGGAATTCCTCTGTACAGGCTTTCCCCGCTTCCTAATAATTTTTCTGCCTCGGACTGCAGGTCAATATGCTTGAGGTGTTCTATCACTTCACGTATGTCCTTCTCATTAATCCCCAGTGTCTTAAGGTAGTACGTATAATCGAATTCCCTCTCATAATATTCATTTAGTGACAAACGCATCGAGTTCAGCCTTTCCGATAAGTTCATTAAGAGAAGGTGTTCAAACTCGGTCTCAGGTTTTGCAGCCAGTATATCGTTGTTCAGCCCATCTATATCTGCACTGAGTCTTTTCACGCCTTCAACGGGAAAAACAAGTACGTCTGTTACAGAATTTATCTTATCATTTCTATCGATAAGTTTAAGGAATCTCAAAGAATAGTCTTGCAATTCTGCAGAATACTTCTTCTGGAATAGCTCATCTGCCATCTAATCACTTAACTGATAAAATGTACCGGCCAATCTTAATAATGTTTGGCAATGCGTCGTATCCTGGTTAATCCTTTATCTTCAATATTATGTTCTGCAGCTCCTTGTCTATGCCATATCTTTTCCTGAAGTAATAGAGTATGTTCTTTACGTCCCTTTCAAGGAACTCGTTTGCCTTCGGGTGTCCTAATGATACTCCCTGCCCAATGTCTATGATAAATGGAATCCCATCCTTGATCAGTATGTTATACTCGCTTATGTCTCCATGGACAAGGCCTGCCTGATAAAGCCTCTTCATATTTTCTATAACTTCATCAAGAACCTCCTCAGGATTATCAATCCCGATGTCCCTCAGTATGGGGGCGGGCTTCCCATCATCTCCTATGAGCTGCATCGCAAGCACATTGCCATTGAAGTAATAAGGCTCAGGAACAGAGACCTGTGCTTCCTTTGCGATCTTAAGGTTGCCGTACTCCTTCCTGCACCATATCTTTATTATGCTGCGAATGTCCGCTTTGACACCATCGAATCTAGGGTCTCCTTTAACATACTCTACTCTCTTTCTGAAGCTTGTATTCTCCTGGTTGAAAATCTTAAGAACGACATACTCATCCACAACCTTATCCCCTGCCTTTGCAAGGTAGACGTCTGCTTCCTTGCCCCTGGATATGATATGCGTTATTTCTGAAACTATCCCGTGGGTGAAGACCTTCTCAATGTTCATCATCGTCTTCCTGTCGAATACCCCCTCCTCTATCTTCCACCGTTCCTTGACCCTGAAGTCGTCCCTGTCGGGCATCTTTCTCCTGCTGACCCTTCTTGCCATGCTAGCACTGATGATTAATCTGCAAGAAGGTTAAAAAAGACGCTAAGCCAACTAATTCTGGGTAAAATGCAGAGCCTGAAGATACTTGTCGACAACAGGGAGCGCAACATGCTCATGCACGAGGAGCTCTCAAATCTGGGAGTGGCGATAGATTTTGCGCAGCTTCCTGTCGGCGACTATATAATATCGGACAGGACATGCATTGAGAGGAAGACCGTTCCGGACTTTGAAAAATCGATAATCGACAACAGGCTATTCGACCAGTCGAAGAGATTATCCTCAAGCTTCGGCAAGCCTATCCTCCTGATAGAGGGGGATGAAGCCGATTTTAGGCTAAGCGAAAATGTCATACTGGGCACTATACTCAAGCTCTATTATGATTTCAATATACAGGTAATAAGATCAAGGGATCCCGTGCAAACCGCAGGCATACTGGCAAAGGTTGCCGAGCGTGAACAGACTGACGAGAAACGGGAGCCGAGGCTGGTAGGGGAGAAGAGGGCCTTCTCGGAGTATGAGCAGAGGATAATGCTGTTAAGCATGCTTCCCGGAGTGGGGCCTATGCTTGCAAAGAGGCTTATCGGGCATTTCGGAAGCATCAGGGGAGTCATCACCGCCAGTGAAGAGGAGCTTTGCGAAGTGGACAAGATTGGGAAGAAGAAGGCAGCAAAATTATATTCTTTGATAAACGGGAGTATCAAAGGTTGAGCAAATGGGTTTCCTGGACAGCGTATTCAGAAACGGCTTCGAGAAGAGCATAATGGGAGAGAGCAGCAGGATAATAGTACATGCGATCAACGCGAATATGGAGCTCAGGAAGGTGATAAACGGCTCAGGCAGCATAAAGCGCATAAAAGAGATAGAGGAAGAGTCGGACAAAGCGGTATTCCGCATATCCAATTCAATAACCTCGGGTGGCATGCCTCCAAACATAATACCTGATCTTCTCAGATTCATGGATTTCGAGGACAATATAGTGGACAGCATATTCAACATGGCAAGGGCGTATGCACGCTACACGATAAAAGACAAGAAGATAAACGACTATCTGCAGAAGCAGCTTATTGCAATGAACGGCCTGTCTGAGAGCGCTCTTGACATACTGCTCAAGATGCACAAGGCAACCACCATAGAGACTGCACACAGGCTGAGATACGAGATAGAGAAGTACGAGCAGCGCGGTGACGAGATAAAGGACGCGATGCTTGCCTATGCCTACAACTCAAAGATGGATTACAAGGCCTTCAACCACATACTCGACATGGCATATCTGTCGGATGATGTGCAGGATAACTGCGAAGATGTGGCAGACAGGCTCGTCACGATTTTCGTCTCAATAATAAGCTAGTGATCTATTGCAATACCTGCAGTATCTGGTATATGTTCTTGCATTTGTAGTAATAGCCCTGGTGTCAGGGAACAACCTTCCCGCATGCACAGGTTCCATAATCTCAAGCAACATAATAAGCAGGAGAAAAGGGCTTTTACTCACCATACTCGGATATTCCATAGGCTTCATCGCAGAGGGAAGCCTGCTAAGGGCTGGGATAAGCAGCATAATGCCGGTTAACAGCTACCTTCTCTCATCAGTAGTGCTCTTCAGCGCTCTTGTAGTCTTCCTCTTCGCCCATAAGACGAAGGTGCCTCAATCGCTTTCAATAACAATGAGCATGGCCATACTGGGACTGGATCTCGCAATAGGCGCAAAACCTAACCTCGGCTTCTTATCCGAGATGCTCATAGCCTGGATACTCACGTCAATACTTGCGATATGGCTCAGCTATTCTACCATGAAGCACTCATACAGGTTCCTGAAGAAAAAGAACATCTGGAGGAGCGTAAGCTCAATGAAGACGCTCTTAATAATGGTATCATTCTTCACAGCTTTCACACTTGGGGCAAACACCCTCGGTTTTGTATATGCCCTCATGCCTCACCAGTCTGCAGCCTTCTACGTACAGCTGCTGGGAATTGTCGGCATAATGGTGGGGAGCATCTTCCTGAGCAGGAGGGAGCTCAGCCTGATGGGTTCGGGAATTGTCTCTATGCGCTACCTAAACTCCCTTGTAACGCAGAGCATATCGGCGCTCTTCGTCGAGCTGGCCACCTTCTTCAGCATACCTCTCTCTAACACGCAGATGTACGTCTCTAGCATATACGGCTCCACCATAAGCTACAAGACAAATATGGCTCACGGGAAGAGCATCATGATAATCCTGAGGTCATGGCTGATCATGGCACTTATCTCGATAGCAGTAGGATACATAGTCGCAGCCTTTATTGCATGATCTCAGACAGGCTGAAATCCGGGCATATGTCCAGCTTACTTATCTTCCTTATCCCGTTCTTCTTCACAAAGCCATCAAAGAGCTTCCTGCTGTCCGAGAAGAGGATGAATCTTGAATTATCTATCTTAAAGCCATGCGCCTTCCTCCCTATCTCCTTGTCAGAGTAGAGGAGCATGAGCATCTCAAGGCTTCTCTTGTCGTACCTGTTCAGCTTGTCATTGAACCTTACCATCATGCCCAGATATGCCGATCCTATCCTCCGCCCGATATTCCCCTCATGCTTGAGCACAAGGAGCACATTCTTCCCGCTTTTGGCATCGGTTGCCCTTTCTATGATGGATTCAGGAGCTTCACCGGATGAGCAGACATATGCGAATAGCTCCCATTTCGGGACATAAGGCGCTTCCATACTAAAGAATAGGGCATAGCAATGCTTTAAAAGTTTTCCCGATATACTATAACATTGCTATACTAATATAGATAGTGTTAATCATAAGTGGTTTAATGAGTCAGTTTGGATCCCAATTCCACGGAAAGTCGCACAGGAAGCTCAACGGCAGTGGCAAGAAGAAGCTCAAGAATCGTGATAAGAAGAGGCACGATATGGGCGGTTATTTCATAGCAACTAAGCTAGGAGAGAAGGACAAGAAGAAGGAGGTAAGAGGCAGGGGAGGGGCGCGCAGGAGCAAGCTCCAGTATGCCGCATTCGCCAACCTTCTTATAAACGGCAAGTACAAGAAGAGCAAGATAAAGACGATTCTCGATTCAAAGGATAACAGGAACTTCGCAAGGCTTAACATAATAACAAAAGGAACCGTGATAGACACGGATGACGGCAAAGCCGTTGTCATAAACAGGCCTGGAAAGGAGGGCCACATAACTGCGAAGAAGGCAGAGTAAGGTGTTAGAATTCCTTCAAGAGTTTACGTATTCGACTCATCAAAGGCATCAAGCGTAAAGAAGCTGATGGAGTATGACCCTTATCTTGATAAGTCCAAATCAGAAGAAGAGATATCCAAACTGAAGGAGGATAAGGAAGCCAACCTGATATTTGCAAGGCAGGATTACAGGATAAAGGACGGGATAGCCATGGATCTCGACCGTGATAAGAGCTACCTTTATCTCTCATCAAACGAGGAATTCCTTGAGAACGGGGAGGAGAAGCTTAAGAAGAGCATAGAAGGACTGCAGCGCGCCGATCCTGAGACTGAGAAAAGAGTCATAGAGATAATAGAGACTGAGAGGCAGCAGAGCGAGCAGGGACTAGGTGCAATCTTTGGCTAATCTCACGAAGAAGATCGAGTGCATTTCCATAGGCGGAAGCATACTCTCCAAGGAGAGCGGCATAAACGTAAAATACGTGGATGAACTTTCCAATATCCTCAAAAAGCACATTAAGAACACGAAATTCATACTGATAGTGGGCGGTGGATACTCCTCAAGGCTCTATATAAGGTCTACGAGGAGCATAATCAGCAACAATGCCGTACTCGACCAGATAGGCATGGCATTCACAAGGGTAAATGCGCTCATACTAAAGGACCTGCTCTCCGGATTCAACGTATATCCCAACATAGTGACAACCATGGAGGAGCTCAATGCAGGCATCTCACACAGCGACATAGTGATAATGGGCGGCATAATCCCTGGAATAACCACGGATTCTGTAGCGATGCTCGCATGCGAACTCACAGGCTGCAAGAGGATGATAAACATAAGCAATGAGAGCTATGTCTACGACAGGCCGATCCGCGAGAAAGGCGCCAGGAAGCTGCCAAAACTCAGCCACCAGCAGCTTGTCGACATAGCCAACAGATGCGATGACAGGTCTGCAGGGTCAAACTTCATACTCGATTTCTTTGCAGCGAAGATAGCGAAGAGATCAAACATAGACATATTATTCATCAGTGACAGCATAAAGGAGCTGGACAAGGCCCTTCAGGGAAAGAAGCATGATGGCAGTATAGTGAGAAACTGATATGTGCTGCATCACCGTTTCCTTATCAAGCGGAATCTCTTAGTCATAACTGGAGGATTAAAGAAGAGATGCGATGGTCCAGGACCGAATATCCGGAGCACTATGCCATTTACCTCTGCAAATTTATAAGGATGAAAAGCACTGGCTTTTTCAGTTCTTTACAGTCAAAGCATCAGCATTCTTTATGTCTGAGAGGCTGCTTAGGGCGTAGTAGACTGCAAGGGCCATGTTGTACTTGTCCCTCGTTCTTCCTCTTGCGAAGGTCCACATGTCCTTTATTCCTGCAAGCTCGATAACCGTCTTTACCGTCTTGCCTGCCCTTACTCCTACCCCTCTTGGAGCAGGTTTGAGTATGACCTCGGCGCTTCCGCACTTGCCCTTAAGTATCAATGGCAGAGAGTGTTCTGTTCCGCAGTTGCACTCCCACGAGCCGCAGCCCAGTTTTATCGATATGATATTCTTCTTCGCATCCTTTATTGCAGACTCTATGGCCGGCCTTACCTCGACATCCTTGCCTACACCGA
The DNA here is from genome assembly GCA_021817505.1 of Microcaldota archaeon. GTDB lineage: Archaea > Micrarchaeota > Micrarchaeia > Micrarchaeales > CABMGC01 > JAKAUU01. The sequence continues at coordinate 24,824 of JAKAUU010000021.1, forward strand.
CGCCTACATGGCCCATTCCGTCTCCTACCACTGCCGTTACCCTATACTTGGCCTTCCTGTTGTTCTTTGTCATCCTCTGTACGGAGGCGATCTCAAGTACGCTGTCCTTTATCTCGGGTATGAGCTTATCAATTATCTCCACTTCACGGATATCCTTGCCCATGTTGAATATCTCTTCAATGCTCTTTATCTCGCCGTTCTTGACCATGAGCCCTATCTTCGTCTTTGGCTTCCACTCAGGTGCAGGGGCTTCTTCCCTGAAATTCCTTCTATCTCTTCTCTCTCCGCCAAATCCTCTATTTCCGTATGCCATAATAACCATCACAACTTAATCTCCGAGAGTGCCTTCTTGGTCTCATTGAAGAGCTTTCCAAGCGACTCAGGGTCATGCCCCTCTTTCAGGTATCTCCCATACTGTTTCTCAAAACCTGACTTGTTCTTCTTAAGGGATGATGCATAACCTGTATCAGAATAATTATAAAGCTCCTCCTTTATATCGAAGCTGCCGCGTATATTCAGGCCTGCATCCTTGCAGCCCTTTGCGAAGACAAATGAGAGCGAGTTCTTAATAGGGGGGTTGAGCCCTATATCGAGTATGTACTCCTCTTTCTTGCCCTTTGAACCAAGCTTCTTCCCAAGAAGATAACCTGTGAGATACGCCGTAGCGCGGTTTGCCCTGCTCGGCCACTTCATCTTTGCAAGCTCCTTAGAATCCGCCCTTGCCTCGATAACATCTCCCTTGTCAGAGTAGCTTATAGCCTGGCCTATTATCATGCTGTTTGTCTTTCTGAAGACCACTCTCGTAATTCCTCCCTTGACTATGCCGAACCTCTTCTTGTAGTTCGTAGCCGACTCTCTCCTTCTTCGGAATTTAACATGTTTTATTATCTTCTTCATTTGACTCTCCTGTATCTGGCAGCCAGTGCCTCATTTATCTTCTTTGTCTCAGCATCGCCGAGCTTTATTCCGGCTTCCTTCATGTGTGCCATCAAAGTCCCCTTTGTCGCATACATGTTGCCCTTTATGTGCCTGTAATATGAGTTGTAAACCTTGTTATCTATAAGGCCGAGCTTCTTTACCTCTTTCAGAAGGGTCCTCTGGGATCTTACCTTCTTCTCCCACTTCCTGCCCATCCTCGCATTTCTCGTCCCTCTCCTTCTTCCAGTGCCTCTCCTTCTGCCCTCAGCTCTGAGCTTCTTTAGCTTCTTCGAGTTGAGGCTTAAATTCTTCTTCTCCTTAAGCGCATATACAGCTCCGCTTGATATGAGCTTTCTCACATCCTCTTTTGTAAGGGCGTTGCTTGCGTCTGTGAATGAGCCATTCTTTATCCTTATCGCACTCTCCCCTCTATCCAGAAGCTGTGCAGCCGCTCTTTTGGTGAATTTTACGCTCATGATTTTAACCCTTTACAGTATTATTCTTAGCATCATCCTTTGCCTTTCCCGCAGGCGCATCCTTGACGGCCTTAGGTTCTGGCTTCTTCTCAGGTTTGAAGCTGTTTGAAATCTTTATCTTCCTCTCATCTGCGATCTTCTGCAGCTCCATCCTGGTTCTCTTCGAGAGGTCATGCGAGAATTTGGCAGTTATGCCCTCCTTTCCAGAAATGCTTTCAAGATCCGCCTTATTGTGTATGAGGCGCTCTACACTTCCATCCTGCCTGAGGAACCTCACCGATTCTGCGTTCTTGAAGCCTATCATAGGCATGACGCCTACATTCTTCTTCTTTATGCGCATGTGGTTGTCGTTTCCTCTGGGGGTTCTCCAGTTGTCCTTGACCCTGCTCCTGCGCTTTGCGCCGTAGTTGGATCTCTTGAAAGTTGGTATCTTTCTCTTCTCGACCTTCTTCACATTCTTAACCATGATCTAACCTCATTCCTCTATAACAGTGTATATTCCATCCTGGAAGACTCTTGTGTCATTGCCACGAGCCGCGCATGCCTTCCTTATATTCGCTACCGTCTGGCCGACATCATACCTGTCTATCCCTTTCACTGTGACGTCCTGGCCCTTTATCTCTACCTTTGTATTGCCGACTATGTTGGTCTTTCTGGCGACCTTTTCGCCGAAGATATTCTTTATGCTTATCTCCTTGTCCTTTATCTCAACGGACATTGGGAAGTGTGCATACACTATCTTCATCTTCTCTTCAATGCCGTCATTTACGTTCTTAATGGAATCTTTGAGCACGTTTGCAAGAGCATGCTCAGCTGTGCTTGCCCTTCTCTGCATGCTCTTTATCTTTGAGCCCTCTACTATGATGCTATTGCCTTCTACCTTCACGCTTGTGAACTTGCGGTTGTACTTCTTTGAGGTGCTGCCCAGCCTGCCCTTTATGCTGACGATCTCTTTTTCAACGCTTACCTGCGTGCCTGTAGGTATCTCTATCTTTTCCATAAACATCAGTACACATATGCTATAAGTCTTCCTCCTGTCTTGCCCTGCTTTGCCTCCCTGCTGGTAAGTATGCCCTTTGAGGTCGAGAGTATGAGGAATCCGAAATCCTTGCTCGGTATGTATCGCGTCTCGTACTTCTGGAACTCGTCAAGCTTTATCGCATATCTTGGCTTTATCACTCCTATATCGTTTATCTTCTTTGAGAGGTGCACTTTGAGCTTGCTGAATTTTCCATCCTTTACCTCTTCGAAATCCTTTATGTAATCGTTCTCCTTCATCTTCTCAAGAACAGACCTTATGAGCTTGGTCGAACTGACCATGCACTCATCGAAGCCGTTGTTCTCATAGACCTTTATCTTGTTTATTGCGTCAGCGAATACATCTACCATAAATATCACTAATACTTCTCAAAGCCTATATCCCTTCCGACCTCGCGGAAGCACCTTCTGCATATGTAGAGGTCATAGGAGCGTATGAGGCCTCTTGCAGTGCCGCATATCCTGCACTTTCTCCTTGCCCTTCCTTTCTGCATAAGTTCAAATGTTCTCTTCATAAAAATCACTCTTCACTGCCTACTCTCGCACCGAAGTTCTTTTCAACAAAGGTTATTATCTCCTCCTTGTTTATTCTTCCGTGCTTCTTAGACACTTTTGAAGCCCTTATACGCTTTGATTCAACGCGCTTTCCCTTTCTTGCGAAAGCGGCATTAACATTCATTCCGAGCATGCCTATTGCAGGATCATACTTCACTCCCTGCAGATAGATGTATTCCTTGACTCCAAAGCTTAATGAATTGTTCGATATGCATGACTCCTTGAAGACGCTCTCATTTGCTTCAAGAGCCTTCTTCAGCATGCTCCTGGCGTCATCGTTCCTGAGGGTTACCATAGCCCCTATTATCTGGCCCTTCCTTATCCCGAGCTCCGGCCTTCTCCTTTTCGAGAGGGTGGCAACAGGCTTCTTCCCGGTTATCTTCTCGAGAAGCAGGCGTGCATTCTGGAACATGTTGTCATTGTCGCCTATGCCTATATTTACGACTACCTTGTCAAGATAAATATCTCTCATAGGATTCTCATTTGCCATATTACGCACCTATCACTACAACGTTCCTCAGTACCGTCTCTATTCTTCCATTCTTTCCTTCTATCTCTACCGTAGGCTCCCTTCCGATGGTGCCCTTCTTTATCTCGACTATCTTGCCTGTTTTGGATGAATGCATGCCGTTTATGATCAGGCACTCTGCCCCTTTCTGGAGCTTGATTACCTTCTCTACCTTGCTGCCGTTAAGCTTTACCGAGTCATTCACATCAGAATCCTTTACTGCGGATACGATGCTGCCGTCATGGAGCCTGAGCATTGTCTTGCCTCCTTTATAGACATACTTGCCGACTATCTTGAAGACCTGCGACTTATCGTCTGACTTTTTGGCTGACATCCTGCCCTTGCTGTCAACTCCTATCTTATAAGTATCATTGCTTGGAACTATCTCTACCAGATCCTCGAAGCCTACGGGATATCTCTCATCGGTTATGCCCTTGCCGTTTACCCTGACCTTCCCTTCCTTTATGGCCTTCTTTACTTCATAGGTGCTGTTTCCCAGACCAAGTATCTCCTTCATCAGTGTAGACAGTGCAACGCTGCTCTGCAGAGTATGCCTGCCTGGCATCGGCTTTGCTATATACTTGCTGGTCTTCTTGACCACACGCATGTATTTAGGCGACGTCATTCGATTAAGATGATTGCTGCCTCCTTTCTTGCTCATTTCACACTCCTCTTGAAAGATTCTATCTTCTCCTTTCTCAGCTTATCGCTGTCGTTCAGATCAGTTATGTATACATTTGAAGCGTTTATAGGTATCGGAAGTTCCTTGCCCTTCGCATTCTTCCTCACGACGCCCTCCACAGTCACGGTATATCTGTTCAGATCAACGTCGCTGACCTTTCCTGATTTCCCTTTTGAAGAACCTTTCATTACCATTACAGTATCTCCCTTCCTTACGGCGATGCTCCTCTTCTTTATGCCGAGCTTCTCAGAGAGCTGCTTCGAGATATGTGCATTTACCATATGCTGCCTTAGGTGCATAGGCGCACTGTATCTGAATATGCGCTGTTTTCTAGGTTTGCTGCTCTCTATCATCATACCACTCTTGAAGCTATTCCGCCTATCTTTACAAACCTCTCGACTACCTCTCTTGCCATCGCGCCCTTTACCTCAGTTCCTATGGGCAGGTTCTCGTCGTTTACCATGATCCCTGCATTATCCTCGAACTTTACGCGCATGCCGTTCGCGCGCCTTATCGAAGCCTTCTGCCTTATTATCACGACACGCACAGGCTTCTTTATATAAGTAGGGCTACCCTTTCTTACGCTTGCAGAGACTATGTCCCCGACGCCTGCGGCAGTCAACCTGCCTGGCCTTCCTCCTGTCTTGCCTATTATGTGTATCATTCGGAAGGTGTATGCGCCGCTGTTGTCAGCACAGTGTATGACTGTGCCAGGTATAAGTGTCTTTGTTATTTTTGAACTTACTCCCTTCATCAAAATCACTCTTTCTTTTCAATTCCTGTAATTACGAAGGATTTGGTCTTGCTCAGTCTCCTCGTCTCCTGTAGGTTAACGGTGTCGCCGAGCTTCGCATTTATGCACTCGGGGTTGTGTGCAGGTATCCTGGATCTCTTCCTCAGGTACCTTTCGTATTTGTATATGTATCTGGTATAATCTACATTGACTATTGCGGTCTTCTTGACCTTGTCGCTTACAACCGTGCCGGTTATCTGCATGCCTCTTGTCTTGAGCCCATGGTGAACCGGGCAGTTTTGGTCGTTGCATTCCAGAAAATCACTCTCTAATTTTGTAAAATTTCAGGCTCTTTTCTATTCTGTCATAAGGCCTGAAGTTTATCTCTTCTCCTCTTACTATAAATCTTCTTTTCGACACCTTGAACGCGAATTTCGAATTCCTCTTAACTATGCTCTTTACGCCTCTGCCATCAAAGACTCTGAGGGTGTTTTTTGTCTCATCGATCACAAGACCGGAGATACCCTTTTGCTTTTTGTCTGAAGAGTCTACGACTGTTACCTTCAGACCTATGAGCTCGTTGATGACAATGTTCCTGTTGCTGTAATCCATGATAACCTTAAGCGTATGTATGTGTTTAAATGACCTACTTATTTAAACCTTTTGCTACGCATCAGAGATTAAGAGCGTCTGCTTAAGCGCACCTTATTTCTTTAGTGTAGAGTCTCCTTCCTTCCAGTTTACCGGGCAGAGACCTCCTGTCTGGAGAGCCGTCACTACCCTATAGGTCTCATCAGTGCTTCTTCCGACGTTATCATGAGTTACTACAGTATACTTGATGACTCCGTCAGGGTCTATGACAAACAGGCCTCTCATGGCATTTCCGGTTGCGTCATCGTAAACATCATACGCCCTCGAGATTATTCCGCTCCTGTCAGCAGCCATGTAATATTTTATGCCCTGGAGCCTTTTATCGGCTTCTACCCATGCCTTGTGCGTGTATACAGTATCTGTACTTACTGCCAGCACTTCGCAGTTCTTGTCAAGGAACTTCTTGTAATCCTTTGCGAAGCCTTCAAGTTCGGTAGGGCACACGAAGGTGAAGTCTGCAGGATAGAAGAAAAGCACTACCCACTTGCCTTTGAAGTCATTGAGCTTTATCTTCTTGAACTCGTTATCCTTCAAAGCTTCAGTCTCAAATTCAGGTGCCTGCTTGTTTATGAAATTCATATTACCACTTACAAATAGAACTAAGTTATATCATGCACTCAGGCAAATAAAAACCTTGCTGAAATGCCCATTGAGCGGAGTACGTTGCAGTTTAAGCGCATGGCTAAACTCATCTGTAAGCAACTTTATTTCCATAATTTATGCTGAAGTTCGGCAGCGTCTCAAGGACCATATTCCCAGGACTGCATATAATGGCTGTGGAATACGGGGTGCCGATGTAAGTGTAGTTGACGCTACCGTTCGCTATCCATGATTGCTTCAATGCCATTATCGTATTTTTCATCCAGAAACACTCTGTCGAGTAGTTCCTGAACAGGAACAGCATACCTGCACAGTTACCGAGGCCACCGCAGCTGCCTATGCTGCTGGAATTCATGTATCCCTGCTCCTGGAGTGCAGCATTCGCCGCGATATACACGTTGTAAGAGGAATTGCCTATGGATATCCTGCCTATGGGGAAGTTCCCTTCAGGGCCATGCACTGGAGCCTGTTGATATGCGCTGCCATGCTGTAAGTGCAATGCGAGTAGGTATAGAAGAACAGCAGCGGCGATTACAAGGACAGCCGCTGCATATGCTGTTCTCTGCCGAACCATCGGATCAGAACTCGTGCCCGGCTATTCCGGTAGTGCCTCCTATGAGGCTGTATGCCTTTACCTTTTCGTTTGCAAGTATCTTTACCATCATCCGGGACGTATTCCCATGCTGGCAGACTATCACTGCATTGTCGAATTTATTAGCGATCTTTGCTATATCGGCTTCCTCACCATAGTGCATGTGCAACACCTGTACGTCATTCATGTCTATTATGCCTATTCTGTCCTCTCCGACGCCGAAGGTTTCGCTCAATACCTGTACCTCTGCATAACTCCTTTCGAACAGCATTATCTTGCTACCATTGGCAATGAGTTTCTTCGCTTCTTCCAAATCTATCTCTGCAGTATTGTTTGCGTTCATAGAACTCACAACTATATCATCAGGGATTATATTAAACCTGCTTACTCCAGCCTTTCCAGCATTTTAGCATACTTGTCCAACATTCTCCTTTCAGTGAAGCGTTTCGCTATTCTGAGTGATTCCCTGCGCAATTCGGACTGGATGCCCTCATCAGAATAAATTTTTTCGATCAATACTGCAAGCTCATAAGGATCATTCTCGTTGAAAGATGGTATTGCCTTCTTACCGTCATCATTAAGGTCGCTCACATACGCACTTTTGGAAAGTGCCATCGGAAGCGAGTGAACGGCAGCTTCAAGCACCGTGAGCGCAAATCCCTCCCAACGCGAAGGCAAGACGAAGAGGTTTGAAAGGTTGTATATGGAATTGAGCTCCCTGTCTCCCATTACTCCGGAGAAAATTATTCTTATGTCGTCAGAAGCAAGTTCCTTGTACTTGTTCATGGATGGTCCGTCGCCGACTATCAAGAGTTTCATATCGTTTTCCCTGGTCTCCTTAAATGCCTTTATCAGGGTAGACACATTCTTCTGCCTCTCAAACAGCCTTCCTATGTAAACGACGACAAAATCATCCTTGTCTATACCGAATTTATTCCTTAGCCTCTCCTCAGTCGCAGGATCCCTGTATGCCTTTACGCTGGCCCCGTTTGTTATGAGCGAGACCTTACCGGTAATCTTGCTTATTTCATGATAATGCCTGTCATTGAGAGCAACATTCATGTCGAAAAATGAGAAGAAAGCCTTTCTCTTGGCAGCTATGTTGACTGCGGGCCTTCCGGTTCCCATGCTCAGCGGCACTCCCTCTTTAGACATGTATCTTTTGGCAGTTGTTGATGCGCTTCCATGGTCTATATAAACTGCCTTGAATCTTAATCCATTTGCCCTGAAGTACGAAATAAGCGGAAAATCAGCTATCGCATTAGATATTATTATGTCCGGGTTTATTCTTCTGATCCTGTGCAATATCTCATCCCTGTGCATGCCCAAACCCTTCATTCTGCTGACATATGCGAGATTATAAGCAGCGCGGACCAGGCCAACCTCGCTCAATCTGCTTTTGCGTGCATTAAGGGTTTTTCCAGTCCTGCCTAAGACCAGTCCGCGTTTCCTGCCATCCATATACATGGTCTCGTAGCCAAGGTAGTAAGTGCTAAATCCTCTTTTCCTAAGGCCATCGTACAGTATTCTGACTACCCTTGACTGGCCTCCAGTCACATTGTGCTTAGAGCCCATATCGACTAACAGAACCTTCATCTTGCAGCACCATAGTGTTTCATTATAAAGCGCTTTACCTGGGTCACGGAGCCCACTTTCGGATCAGGAAGCTTCGGATATGTGCCGAAGATGCCGTTTCTTATATGGTCCCCGCTTTTGGCATCTTCAGGATCCATGAAAAGAGTATCCTTTGAAAAATTAAATATGTCGATGGTGTGGCCCTCTGCCGCTTCTACCAGAAGGTCTGCAGGGATAAATTTTTTTGTACCATTATAATACTCTTTTCCGTCATATATGTTGACGAACATCTTACCCCCATCGTAGCTTTTGACCTTTGAAAGCTTCGTCTTCAGTTCGTTCATAAGCTTCTCCTTCCCGTTCTTTACAGAGGGTGTTGCGAACCTGGAATCATTTATCCATATCGAAGCGACAGGATCATTCGATATTGCAGCGAAAACCCTGCTCCTCTTCATATCAAAATCAAATAGGTGCATTCTGGTATACTTGGATGTAGCTGCTCCTGAAAACACCTTTCCGAATGCAACATAAGCGGCGCGTTTTGCATGGTATGGCATCCTGTCATAAACGCCTCTGAGGCCACTCTTCATTATCTTCTCGCGGATATTATACTCCGCAGGTGCTTTCCTGTCCGGTTCTTTTGCAAATTCCTTTTCTGCCTTATCGTTAAGATGCAGGTAACCGTTCTGCATCAGCCAGTTGTTGAGCAGGAATTTCTTTCTTATAGGCTGTGCGCCATGGTCAGATACGATAACAAGGCGGCCGCCGTTTTTGTCTATCGTGTCTATGACAAATCCGACGTATCTCGCTATTTCGGAATAGACCGGAAGCAGATAATTCCTCCATTCTCTTCTATTCAGCACGAAGTGCTGAAGCCTGTCAGTTTCTGTAAAGCAAACGTATACGAATCCGTATTTTTTGCTCTGCATCATCTTAATGGCTATATCTGAACGCGACCTGACGCTCTTTGCAAATATCCCGGACGCTTCAGAAACATCCATCTTCCCTGCCTTTATCTCCTTTTCTATGTTTGGCTCTCCTTCAAAACGATGCTTTCTCATAAGAGCCTCCAGCTCTTTGCTGTTTGTCCTTGCCTTTAGAGGGAATCCTGTTATCATATCCACGTTATCATAATCTGGGAGTGTTATGTCAGTAGCAGGTGTTATTACAAGGCATTTTACTCCTTTGTTGGCAAGTTCCTTCCAGAAAGGATGCGCCTTTTGGGATTCATAATAGACTATGTCCGGAGTATAACCCTTCTTCATTACGAAAAAATCAGGCACTCCATGATCCTTGGGCTCCAAACCGGTATATATGCTCGGCCATGCCGGACCTGTCATAGGCGGAAGCGTGGATTCCATGTTGCCTATGCAATCTGTAGAGAGCAATTTTCTGAAAGGCTGCATGCCTTTCTCACTTTCAAGCTCTTTGAGTATCCACAGGGGAACGGAATCCATGCCTATCATATACAAAGGTTCTTCATCCGAAGTCCGCTTTTTCAACATATCACCATCAAAACTGCAGTCATAAAGATACAAGAGATCTACAAAGAGTATTGCCAGATAATGTTATTAAAGCCGTGCAGCCCCGCAGGGCAAAGGCAGGGCGACAAATACCAATAAGCAATAACACGATAACGGCCATGGCAATGTATAAATAGAGGTTCATGGCCAAAATAATAACATGAGGAAATCCGTTCCTGAGATAGAGAGAGTGCTCAGGTTACTAAAGTCAAAGTACGGCCCAAATCCCCACACGCAGCTTAAGCACAGGAACAATACTGACCTGTTTGTGGCAGTTCTTCTTTCACCCCAATGCACGGACAAGCAGACTAACAATGTGACCAACGGGCTTTTTAAAAAATACAGAAGTTTCAGGGATTACGCAGATGCTGATATTAACCAACTGAGCGCCGATCTGAGCGGACTCAATTACTACAAGACAAAAGCGAGAAACCTGAAAGCAGCTTCACTGATGATAACGGAGAGGTTTAAAGGAAGGATACCAAAAACGATAACTGAATTGATGGAGCTTCCGGGAGTGGGGAGGAAGGTGGCCAACGTCATGCTGAACGAGGGCTTTGGCATAGATGAAGGCATAGCGGTAGACACGCACTGCGCCGTTGTCGCAAGGAGACTAGGTTACAGCAGAAGCAGGGATCCCAAAAAGATAGAACAGGATCTTCTTAGGAAAGTACCGAAAAGTGAATGGGGAGTTACCTCAAATCTCTTCATAGAGCTGGGCCGGGATACCTGCAAAGCCGCAAGGAAGGAATGCACGAGATGCGTGCTTCAAAATATCTGTCCATCAAGCACCATATAGGGAGGTAACCTTGCCTGATTGGCAATGCGTCACGAAGCGTAGCATATCTTATATTTATAAATCACATTCTCAAGTCAATTAATTGATAAGCATGGATGTTTATGCAGATAATCGGCAAAAGGGAAAATATGATGGCCGGCATCATTCTGTATCTCCGACTAAAAGACCGGACCCAAATGATGTAAATCATCCTGCCCGTGAAGAAGTCCATATAGCTAAATACACGGAGCTAATTAGAAAATTGGACATTTCCGTAATAGCAGAAAACCTCAACAAGGAGAGCGAATGCCTGAAAAATAAGTGGAGAACAGAGGTATCTGATGCAAAGGCAAATGCGACAGCATATGAACTTAATCTGACAGAAACTGCAGTGGTTACGGTAAGAGAAGATACTAATGCGTCTGAATTGCTAACCAGGGTATTCGATGATGCCACTATAAAAAGGGAATTGAATGACAGGGTGCATCTTGAACTATCTCCACGTTCTAGAAACGGATCAGACTGGATATCATGGCTGGAACATATCCCTAAACCCGGAAAGGAGCCTGCATACGAAACCAAGCGTAAGGAGAGCAGAATAATAAATACCGTGGTAACGGAGCTCTGCCAATATGCCTACATGGTTATCGGCAAATGGCAAGAAAAATGAGGGATGGAAAACGCCCGGTTAAGGCAGGAAGTCCTTATTCTTTATCTTTTCCTTTATGTAATCCTGGACAAAGGTAAGCCTCGGCCCCTGGAGCGCATCGGACTCAAGCTTCAGTTTCAGCTTTATCACCTTCTTCAGCTCATCAGACCACTCCTTATGCGCATTTATCCATTGGTAAGACAGCATGTCCTCTGCTCTTTTTAAGTCAACATCGGTTGCTTTAAGCGTAAGGTTCTTCAGGAAGTCATACTTCTCTATATCGGATATCGTAACGCCTATGAACCTTGCTTCAGGAGTGGCTATGGTCTCTCCCATATATGCAAGGTTTATGCTCCCAGTCTTAATCGTCCAGTAGATGTACCACCCCCAGGCGTCTGCATCGTTCAGCACATATACTGGCAATTTCATATCGGCAAACTTCCTTATCAGCCTCCTTGTTCCTCTCGAGGCCTGTCCTTCAGAGGACATCAATATGCAACTTTCCTTCTTCCATATCCCGTCTTCATTGAGACGCTGCCACAGCGCCTGTTTCTCGACAACAAGGACGTATTTTGCCTTAACGTCTGCGAACTTTATGTCATTGTCAACGTCGCTAGGTATTGCCCAGCCGCTCCTGCCCATCTTGCTCGCGTCTATCTCCTGCGCTTCGCCGCCGAAACTGTCTATTATCTTCATGTTTCCTGCAAGAAGGCCCTTCCTGTTTGTATTGAGATTAAGGTCCTCTCTCTTCAGATCCAGCGCAACCTCAAGGTCCTCGACCAAAGGATTGGATTCCGCCTGCTCATTGAATATATTCTCGTCTATGTCCTCCCCAAGGGAGTGCTTCAGCTGATAGTACAACCCTCTTATCGATGTATGCAGATTCTCCTTTACGAACCTGTGGCATTTTGCAGCTATCGCCATGGTCTGCATGAATTTCTTGGACTGGGCGACATTGATGAAGTCACGCTCCTCCTTTGCTTTGCCCAGCTTAAGATATCCTAATTTAGGATCATAATTTATGTTGGATCTCGTTCTTGTGGCGGTTACGAACTTAGGATTCCTTCCCGATTTTATCTCCTTGACAATCTTCTCGCCAAGCTCCTCTATCTTTTTCTCTGATCCAGCTTCGGTCGCCATCTGCAATCACACCTCTAACGGTTCCCTCTCCAGCCTGTCAGTCTCTATGTACTGCCTAAGCTTCTTTACCATCTCGTCCCTGCGCTTGCTCTTCTTCAGAGCGTACTGGAGAACATCCGCGATATTCTTGACAGGCATTATCTTTATCTTCTTAAGGCTCTTCTTGTCTATATTCACATCCCCAACGTTGTTCTGAGGTATAAGGACATATTTCATTCCTGCCCCTATCGCCGCGCTTATCTTATTCGATATGCCTCCTACCGGGAGCACGTCTCCTCTTACCGACAAAGATCCTGTCATTGCCATTTCCTGTGATACTGGTATTCCTTCCAGTGCGGAGATTACCGCAACCGCTATCGATATGCTTGCACTGTCTCCCTCTACGCCTTCATAGGTCTGCACGAACTGCACATGGACGTCATAGCTTGCCATATCCCTGTTCATATGCCTCTTTATGATTGCACCGGTATTCTTCACAGCCTCTCTTGCGATGGTTCCCAGCTTTCCCGTAGGTATGAGCTTCCCCTCTGTCCTGGAGCTTGCCTTCGTCACCTCGGCAACTATCGGCAGCACTATACCTGAAGAGAGATACGACGAACCGACTACTGCAAGTCCGTTGACCCTCCCTATCGCATAGCCTTTGCTCTGGAATATCTGGTAATCCTTCCTGTAATCGAGAGACTGCTCGACGAACTGCGCTTCAAGAGGCTTTGTGACATTGAGGCTCTCGTAAACATCCTCTTCCTTTACTATGTTCCTTCCCTTCTCCCTTGCAATATCGCCGGCTGCCCTGACTATCCCGCCAAGGTCCCTGAGTATGAGGGTAAGCCTGTTCTTCCTGCCGCTCCTGCGCTTTGCCTCTTCTATAATCGCCATGCATGCTTCATAGCTGAAAGGAGGTATCTTCCCATCCTTCTTCACTTCCTGAGCTATGAACTTTATAAGATCCTCACGGTTCTTCTCAGTGTCAGGCATGCTGTCCTCCATGTAAACCTCATATCCGTAACCGCGTATCCTTGAGCGCAGTGCCGGGTGCATTTTAGGAACATCCTGGAGGTTTCCCGCTGCAACTAATAGGAAATCGCATGGCACAGGCTCGGTCCTTACCATTGCTCCTGAACTGAGTTCGCTCTGCCCGGTTATCGAGTATCTCTTCTCCTGCATCGCGGTAAGCAGCTCCTGCTGGCTCTTCGGCTCAAGATTAGATACCTCGTCTATGAAGAGAACGCCTTTATTCGCCTTGTGAACCGCGCCGCTATCAACTCGCATATGCGGAGGAGTTCCCAGGCCTCCGGATTGCAGCGGATCGTGCTTCACGTCTCCGAAGAGAGCGCCTGCCTTTGCTCCGGTAGCTTCGATGAATGGCGCATGGGTCAGACCTGTATTATCTACTATGAGCTTCGGTTCGTTCGTATCGAACATTCCTGGAAGCACTCCAGCGCCTGCGCGCCTGAAGGTGCTTACAAAAAGTGCAGCTGCCCCCACTATCATCACGCCGAGCATTATCGCCCCCAGAAATATTATCTGCGAATTCGAGAGTATATTCAGGAAGGTTGCCACTATCGCCACAACCACCAGTATAATCAGTATCGGGACTATCCAGCTCTTCTGCTTGCCCATGTCTACCTTTCCGCCCATCTTCTCCTTCTGGACTATCTGCCTTCCCTGTCCATCCCCGAGAGGTTTTCCTCCTGCCAAAGCCTCTTTTGCATTGGGATATGTCTTCACCACCTTTATCAGAGGCTTGTTATCGTCATTTATATTCTTGTATGAAAGAACGTCCTCAAGGTCCGCAGCAGGGAGAAGCTCTGCCATTGCCTGTGCGAGCAGCGTCTTTCCGGTTCCCGGAGACCCTATAAGCAGAACATTCCTGTGCTGCTTTGCAGCCTTCTCTATTATTGCAGTAGCCTTGGCCTGTCCTATTATCTGGTCTATAAGCTTGTTGGGAATCTTTATCTCATCAGTGCTCTTGAAACTTTTCATAAAACCATCAAAATTCGACATTAGATATATCCCGAACATCTTTATAAATATCACTTTCTAAAAGCAAAATGTGATTATATGGATTTTGAAGAGTATCAAAGAGAGGCGAATAAAACTGCAGTATACCCGAAGAATCTTGAAGGCGCATTTTTCTATCCTTCAGTAGGTCTTGCTGGGGAGGTCGGCGAGCTGCTTAACAAGATAAAAAAGATAGCAAGGGACAATGCGGAGATTGACCGGGAGGATCTCAAAGGGGAGATAGGTGACATACTCTGGTACCTTGCCCAAATATCAACGGAACTGGGCCTGGATTTCGAGGACGTGGCCATGCATAACCTGGAGAAGCTGAAGAGCAGGCACGAAAGGGGAAAGATAGCGGGAAGCGGAGACAACAGGTGAGTATGCTCCTTATTTACCTACGTATCTCTTGTAGAAGACTATAGGCAGGAAGCCGCTGACTCCAGCTACAAACGAGCTTAGTATGATGCTGAATACCAATACCAGCGCTATCCCTAATATCGGCGAGGCCATGCTGACTACAAATCCAACCATCTCTATGGCTATGTATATTACAAAATACGAGACCAACAGCAATATTAGCATGCCTAATATGCTCCAGAAATTCCTCTTTCCTATCTGGAAGCTACTTTTAATCGCATCTATCCCGCCAACGTTCTTGATTATTGCGAGAGGCATTGCAACGAAGAAGAGCA
>JAKAUU010000032.1 GCA_021817505.1 Microcaldota archaeon
CTATGCACAGAAGCTGAGTGGCACTCTCGGCATATATGAAGAAGAAAAGGGAAAGTTGAAGGCATTGCCAGTAAGCGGATTTAAGGATTATAGCACTGCAGAATACACATATAATGTAAAATCAGTAATTATACATAAGGGGACAGTCAAGATAGGCACAGTTAAAGGAAATGAAAATAAATAAACAACTATTGTTTTACACTGTTGTCAATAGTTATAAAAATCGGGCGTTTATACATAGCTCAGCAGGCTGAATTGGCCTTCCGTGCCGTCCTTTGGTGGCTCCTCGCTCGCAAATATGCTGTTTATCTCTTCTTTTGTAAGATATAGCCTCTGCTTTATGTAGTCATCAAGATTGTATTTGTCTGCAAGGTTTATCGCCATCTCCAGGTATTTCTGTATTCCGCCCTTTGATACTGTTAGCAGCAGTTTTCCGCCGTCCTTAGTGCATTTCCCAGATAATGGAACCCTCCTGTACTTTGAGTTGCATGAGGAGCACCTGAAGGTCTGCCTTGAGAATGAGTGGAGGTTGCCTATCAGATCGGGTATGAAGTGTCCGGTTATCACCTTCCTTGCCGCATTCCTCTTGTCCACGGCATGTATCATGTCCATCAGGTCGAATTCCGCATCTAGCTTCTCGGCCATAGTCTTGAACTGGGTGTAGCTGGATCTCTTAGGAGACACACTCACTGCCATAGGGGAGGAGTGCATCGTGAACATTATGTTCGAATATATTGATTTTGAATTCAGTCTGCTCTCGACTATCTCCAGTTTCACTTCTGAAGGGGATACTTTCTCGTATGCTTTCCTGTAGAATTCCAGAGGATAGCCTGGAACGCACTCCATCGCATGCACTTCATCATCAACCTCTTCCGGCTTTACATTCACGGTTAGAATTATTGGGATGTCCATAGTTCCGCCGGTGCTGCTTGGATGGTACTCCCTTGAGAAGTTTACAAGCGCATCAAGCAGGAGCATGGTCGAGTCTTCGTCTCCGTCGCAGTTCCTCCTTCTCGCGCAGATGACATACGGATGTGCAAAACCAACGTTTGCGTCTGTGAACCCTATTATCCTGTTTGTTACCCCGCACGAGGTGTGCGGCGACAATGTTATGGCCAGGTGCCCTATGAGATCGTTTATCGAGAGAGCGCTGTAGAACGGTTTCATTCCGTAGAACTTTTCGAGAAGCTCGTCTATGAATCGCGAGGTCTTAAGAAGATAGTCTGCGCCTCTCCTGTTCAGAATTACATCCTGGTGCATCAGCTCTACAAGCTGATTCTCATCGACAAGCTCATTCCCCAGATAGTCAACGGTATATCCGAGCTTTCTCGCGGACTCTACGCTTAATCCTATCTCAACAGGATAGAAGTGGGTTATCGGCATGTCCGTGGCATCGAACCTTGATGTGCCGTCTTTGAATATGTAGATATTGTGGAATGCGCGCAGTATCCCCTTCTCCATAGGTTCTGTATACTTGTTGGCATTGACCATGCCCTTTACTCCCTTGAGGACCTTGGGCATCCTGCTCATCCCCAGTTTTGACATTGCATTCGTAACAAGCCTTGTCAGGTCTATATCCCTTTGATAGTAGCCTGTGCCGTGGACCTCGCATTTCTTGCATACGTCTTCCACTACCGAAGAGCATATCGGGCAGACCTTCTCAACATCAGCATGCCTTGAACAGTCATAGCAATAGGGAGTGTCCACTATGCGCTTGCAGCTGCTGCACCTGTATCTTGCTATCTCCACCGACATCTGATGCTTGAACTTCTTCATATCGTTCGAATACGCGCTTGATATGTTTCTGTCCCTTCCTCCGTACGAACCTAACGGGAATAGTATGTTGGGTGCAGGTTTCATGAGCCGTTCCTTCGCCTTCTCAGGCCTGCCTATCCTTGCCCCGACATAAGTAGACCTTTGGGGTATCCTGAACTCGCTGAGCGCATTTATGAATTCAAGCGGCGGGAGATCCTCGCTAGCGGTCTTTTCATTATCGATCCCTAATGAAGCCTTAAGAGCATTCCAGTAGTCTGTCTCGACTGCGATATTCTCTTGATTTACCCTGTGGGGGACGTTAAGCAGTTCTAGAGTTCTCTTTGCCTTTGCATCGTTCTTTATCTCATTGCAGCCGTTTGCAGCCGATTCCCTGTTGTTTTTTATGAAATATCTGAGATAGGATAGGTCCTGCACAGTTACTGACTGGAATTCAAAGAGGAATTTGGGGTGTATCGGTATCGAGTATTTTGAGGAGAGAGATTGCGCTTGCTCAAATGAGATTTTTTTGTGGTCTATAATGTAATCTGGAACCTTCTCATGAAGCTCAAGCTCCCATAATTCCTCGGTGTAGCTTGGTGGCTTTAGCGGAGTATTGGATTTTTTGAAATCCCCATATGTGACCAGTATGTCGCCCGCGTTTATTATCTCGGTTACTTGATCCTTTAGGCGCTCTGCAGTCTCGGCGTCGTTTATTCTCAATGCCGTTCCATCCTTTAGCGTTACGAATGGCCCTTCAAGAGAGTCTACAGGAGCTGCCACGCATCCTTTACCTGGGAATTCGACCTTCATCTGCGTGCCTGTTGCTATGAAGCCCTTCATTATTATCATGGTTGCCGGGCTCACTCCTTTTGCAGCTATGCCTGTGAATCGCGATCTGCCATACCTTAACCTGAAGCCTCCAGGCATGCCAGGGTATGCCAGGATAGGCCTTCCTGCAACAATCTCCTCGAGGAATACCGCCTTTGCATCCTTAGTATCGGCCGTCTTCTTTACCTCTACCCTGATTATGTTGTTTAGCCAGTCCCAGTCCAGGCCAACGCTCTTCGTCTCCTTTAGCATCTTCTTGGCCTTCTGGGCGATTCCCTCGCATACGACGAGAGGGACTCCTCCCCTCACCTTATTTGTTATCGGGACCTCCTTGCCGTTCGCAAGAGTCCTCTTCATGTTCGCATGCACTCCCACCTCAAGAATTCCGGGAGGCATCCCATCTATGCATACGGGGCAGTTTCTCAGTATCTCTCGTACATCCTGCTCCGGCGGCTTGTACTGCAGCCTTGCTATCCTGTCATGATATAGCTCTATCTCCTCCAGATACCGCTCTATCTCATCCTCTGTCGGCTTGTAATCCTTTATGCCGAATATCCTCCTGCAGTGGTCTGCCAATGCCACGGAGAGGGCAGCTGCGGTTCCGCCTGCACCCCTTATGGGCCCCGCGTAGACAACGCACAGATAATCGGTTCCATCATTATTCTTGTATTTTGCGAAGCTGTTTATCCCTTCCGTAGGCGCCACAAGGATCCCTTCAGTAAGGACCGCCACTCCAACCCTTACTGCAAGGCCTATTCTTTTGATCTCTTCGTAATTGGAGAATCTGGAATTTGTGCATATCTCCTTTGCAACATCGAAGGCAAGCTTGTTGCGGGACTGACCTTTATCCACATTTCTTATGATGTCGGCAAGCCCTTCCAGGTTTATCAGTCCCTCTACCCTGCTTGCCAGGTCAGGGGCAGGCCTTATCTCGACGTAGGGCTTAGGGTCGTACCCCTTTGCACGCGCCTCTGAAGCTGTCGAGTAGGCTCTGTTGAAATCTTCCTGTATAGAGGCGAAATAAGAGTCGATGTCCATGGTTAATCAGCCATTAGGTTAAAATCTATATTGCGCAGCTCCATGCTCTTCGTGTTGTATACAGGCATAACTGCAGGGGTGGGCATGTGCCCGAGCTTTATCTGGTATGAGGTCCTTGCCTGCCAGGTGCCGCTGTTCACTATGAGAGTGCCGTGGTAATCGGCGCTTCCGTTCTTGTGCAGATGCCCCATGTGCAGTATGTCTGGCACCTGGTCCATTATCATCTGGTCTGTAGAAGATGGGACTATCGGGTTGTGCCCGTAAACCGGGGAGAGATGCCTTCTCTTAAGCACTTCCTGCATCGCACCCTCGGGTTTCGAGTAGCTCAGCCCCTTTATCCCGTGTATTACCGAATCGAGTGATGTACCGTGATATGAGAGTATTTTTATGCCCTCGAGAGTGACATAGCCCGGATTCGAGACCATGTGGATGTTCTTGTACTTCATATCCTTAAGGAACTCTTCTGCAAGCGAAGGCTGCGGTTCTGCCCTCTGCATTGCG
This sequence comes from Microcaldota archaeon, assembly GCA_021817505.1. GTDB lineage: Archaea > Micrarchaeota > Micrarchaeia > Micrarchaeales > CABMGC01 > JAKAUU01. Next base: position 4,123 of record JAKAUU010000032.1, read on the forward strand.
TCATGATTGCCAGGAAGCATGAATATCTCTATGTTTTCAGGCACCTCTGAGAAGAGCTCGAATAAGAAATTATACTGGCGATATATGCTCTCTATGGTAAGCTCCGATTCCTGGTTAGGGTATACCCCTATTCCATCGACGAGATCTCCGCTTATTACTATGTATTTTACCTTCTCTGCGGTTTCCTGGTTGTATTTTGTGGATAGGTTTATCCACTTAAGGAAGTTCCTGAACTGCTTCTCCATGAAGAGCTTTGAGCCTGCATGTATGTCCGACATGAAAGCTATTGCCATGTCCTCTTCCGTTCTCTTCCTCTGCTTTATCGGTATGTCGGGCCTTATCAGCGCATTCGCCATTATGAAAGGGTTTGATATCCTGCCACGTATCCCCACTACCTCGTCAACTATGAGCCTGTCTGCCTCTGCAAATAGGCGCATCTGCTCCTTTGAGCTCTCCTTCGATGGCTTTAGGAAGAGCACCTTTGCAGTGCCTGTCCCGTCTTCTATGGTCGCAAGTATATGCCCGTTCTTTGTTGTTATCTTGTCATAAACCATGCCTATTATCCCTATCTCCCTGCCGTTCATCAGCTGCTTGATGCTGTCGACGTTCTTCTGCAGCTCCATAAAATTGGCGTTCCTTCCGGATATTATTATTGACTTCAATCTCTCTAGCCTGTTGTTGAAGTATTCTGCGAAATCAGCAACTTTTGCTCCAGTCTTCCTTACTTCCAGATTCCTTATCGAGAAATTCGGCTGTATTGGATTCTGAGGACGCGGTTTCTGGATTGCAGGAGTGCGGATTATAGCTTCCTGCACGTGGCTCTGCATTATCTGGCCGAGCATTTGCTTATTCAGGATTTTTGGCCCTGGCGCATCCTTGAAGAAGTTGACTATGTAGGCGGTAACTGACTCTATATCGGTTCCTTCCAGGTCGCTCTCCTGAAGGTCTGAGCTGATGATTGCTATACCGTTCAGTCTTTTCGCGAGCTCCATTACTGCCTCAGGCATATTATCCCCTATGATTAGCAGTATAGATTGCATGGACTTTATTTTATACCTTTTGCAACGCGGACTTCATGCTTGTAAAAGAGCGTGTACATTTGCCCTATTTACCGCATAACCGCCGATCGGGACGAAGCCTGAATTATGGAGGATTAGCTGAGGGGCATAACTGCCAGGTTACGGGATCACTTCTTCTCGGTCTTTGCCTTCTTCTCCGGTGCAGGCTTCTTGTCGAATTTCGCTTCTTCGATCTCAAGCGTCTTTGCAAGCTGTGCCCTGTTCTTTATGTCTATCTTGTCAGGAAGGAATTCCAGGTGGGAAACATTGCACTTCCTCTCCTTTGGCCTTATCCCTGTCACCACCATAACAAACTTGGAGTCTACTACCTTGGTTATTGCGGCCTTGCTCCCAGCATCTCTTCCGTTCTTCTTTATGCATATTCTTCCTTCTTCGATTAATGCCATGTTATCACTCTTTATCTTAAAATGAGTATTTTTTTATGCCAGTTAACTCTTTTATTTGTTTGCTTTTTCGTATTCTGTTAATATGATTTCGGCTATCTGCCCGGGGGTTTTGTCTGATGTGTCGATTATAAGATGGAAAGGGCTGAGGTCCTTCCCGAATTCTATGTTGTAGAGCTCCTTGTATAACGAGTAGTTTTCCTTATCGCGAACATGCACCGCGTTCTCGCTCTCGTTATGTGTGGTATTGTCGCGTTTTGACATGCGCTCTGCCCTCTTTGCGGCGCTGCACTGCAGCCATACCTTGAAGCCTTTTTCAGATATCCATGGGGCAGTATAGCTGGTAAGCACTATGTTGCCTTCCTCTACCTTAGCCTTCATTATCTTGTCGGCTTTTATGTCAAATTCCGGGTCTATCTCGCGCTTCTTGAGGAATTCTATGCCTTCCTTTGTATCCCACCAGTCATCTCCCGTAGGGGAGTAGCCGTGCTCCTTCGCGAGCTCCTTGAGTATGTCCCCTCCTCCCATTGTCTTTAGACTAAGCCTATCGGCCAGTATCCTTGCTACTGTTGTCTTGCCTGCCGCAGGCTCGCCTGATAGTATCAACGCTTCCATGAATATCCTCTGGATAAAAGATCAGTGTGAGATCATCTGCAGTACGTAATTCTTCTCCCGCATGCCTATGTCGTTTATCTTCATCTCGCCGTGCTCTATCCTGCTTGCAAGCTTTATCACGTTGCTTGAGCATTTTGAGCAGAGGACTCCCCCGAAGAGCCTTGCATTTGTCTTTGCACTCTTCGATTTGCCGATATTTGACCTTGGTATGCCGTTCAGCTCGTTCTTGCATATTGCACAATGAGGAAAAGAGCCTTCCTTTCTCTTGTAATGTATTACGTGCCTGTTCTTAGGGGTTACCCTGTCCAGGCGCCTGAAGCTTCTTGATCTGTGCATCGGTTTTGGCATAGTATCACTGCTAAGTATGAATTATTAGGTAGATTATTGAGTATAGTTAAGATTATTATTGCTTTGCTCTTTCCTCTCTGCCATCTGCTTCTTGACTATCTTCTTATCCCTGCTTGACAGGCTTAGGGTCACTGCCATTCCTATTATGAAGATGAGCGCTATGAAGAATTGCGAATATGTCAGCCCTATCGATAGTATTGTTATTGAGGGAGTGGTTGCCGCAAAGCCGCTGAAGAGATACGGTAATAGGAGATAGTAGACTCCGAGGAACATTGGGAATGTCACTATCAGGGGCTTGAACTGGCCCTTCATGCTATCGGTCATCATCTTGGAGATCTCCTGCTGCTTCTTCATGTACAGCTCCTTGTCCGTAGCTGCAAGGTCCTTTATCTCCTTGAGCTTCTCCTGCATGATAAGCTGCGTCTCTATCGATTTCAGAGGGTTCGCAAGCTTTCGCTGTATCACTATTGCCAGAAGGGCGTAGAAGACCCCTATTATTGCAAGATATAGAACTGCACTCATTTACTCGCCGAATACCTCCTTTGTTATTAGCTTTACCTGTTCTGCGACTTCCTTCGCCATACCTTCTCTGTTGTATAAGATATATATAGGTATGTCCAGATGCAGGGCTATTGTCGATATTATCGCAAGGTTTATGCTCCTCTGCTCGTCTATCTCCAGAGGGCCTTCTATCTCGCGCTTCCTAGAGCTGTCCGACATGCGCCTCTTGATTATATCGTCAGAGGATGCATCTATGTATATTATCGCATCGATGTCCATCTTGCCTAGCTCCTTCATGGAGAAGCCTGGCACATAGCGCCTTCCCTGCTTTACGGAAGAATGCGTATCGATTATCGTATTTTTGCTACCGGACATTATCTTCGAGAGCGCCTTCTCCCTTACCTCTATTATGTCCTCATCGCTCATGTACCTTAACCTGTCCCTGTCCTTGACGTTCTTGTGCTCCTCCTCGGCTGCCTTGAGCATCATTGTGCCGAGGTTCGTTATGGAGACTTCCTTGCTCTTCTTATTGTAGAGTGCGAGTATGGTGCTCTTTCCAGCGCCTGGTGTCCCTGTCATCAATATTCGTTTAGGCATTGGAAAGCACTCTCCGGCGCTCTTTAATCGTCGCCGAATCCTCCGGCGCCCGGAGGCATCCCTCCGGCACCGCCAGCTGGCCTTGAGCCCTTGGAGCTAATCATGTCGTCTATCCTTAGAATCGATACGGTAGCCTCTGTTGCGCTCGCTATTGCCTGGAACTTCACCTTTGTAGGCTCTATCACTCCAAGCTGCTCCATATCGCTTATCTTGTTTGCGAATATGTCGACTCCGAAGCTTCTGCCTGATTTTCCCTTGTGCTTGCTTCTCAGCTGCACCAGGGTGTCAACAGGGTCCATCCCTGCACTGTCTGCGAGGGTCTTTGGTATGACTTCGGTAGCGTCTGCGAATGCCTGTATTGCAAGCTGCTCCCTTCCTCCTACATCCGTTGCCATCTCCCTGAGCTGCATCGCCACCTCTATCTCGGCGCTGCCTCCTCCGGTCACATACTTGCCTACCTCGATGGCGCTTGTTATTGCACCCATCACGTCTATCAGTGATCTCTCAACCTCGTCAGCCGTCTGCTTTGTAGAGCCCCTTATGAATATGGTTACGCTCTTAGGGTCCTTGCACTTCTCGACGAAGACCATCTGCTCTCCGCCGACCTTCCTCTCTTCCACGTCTCCAGCATGGCCCAGATCTGCAGCAGTAAGGTCGTCAAGGCTTGTTACGAGCCTTGCCCCTGTCGCTTTTGAGATCTTCTCCATGTCGGATTTCTTCACGCGTCTTATCGCCATTATGCCTGCCTTTGCAAGGTAGTGCTGTGCGACATCGTCTATCCCTTTCTGCACGAAGACGACGTTTGCCTTTGACTTCGCTACCTTTTCAACCATGTCCTTGAGCATCTTCTCCTCCTGTGCGAGGAAGGCCTGCATCTGCTCCGGAGAGGTTATCTCTATCTTTGCCTCTGTCTCGGTCTTCTCTATCTCAAGGGCTACGTCCAGAATGGCTATGTTTGCATTCTTAACGCTCTTTGGCATTCCAGGATGCGCTATCTCCTTGTCTATAAGGACGCCGTTTATCAGCTCCGTGTCTATTATGCTTCCCCCTTCCTTCTTCTCAAGCTTTATGAAGTCCTTGTCTATCTTTACCTTCTCGCCATCCTTAGTGGCAACCTGCTTTACCGCCTTGATCGCTATCTCGGTAAGATGCTTCATGGTATTGTCATCGCCTATGTTCTTGGAGCCTATCGAGATGTTTGCGATCTTTTCGAGCTGCTTCTGGTCGTTTATCGTCACGTTGCTGGATATCTCGGCCAGAATCTCCCTTGCCTTTGCCGCTGCCATCCCATAGCCTCTTATTATTGCCGCAGGAGGTACGCCCTGGTCCAGGAGGTTTCCTGCATTCCTTAGAAGGTCTCCTGCCATTATCACTGCCGTTGTTGTCCCGTCTCCGACCTCCTTGTCCTGCGTCTTTGCTACGTCGACAAGTATCTTTGCTATAGGGTGCTCAACATTCATCTCTTCGAGAATTGTAGCGCCGTCGTTTGTTATCACTATGTCTCCGAGTTCGCTAACCAGCATCTTGTCCATTCCCTTTGGACCCAGAGTGGTCTTTACTATGCTTGCAACTGCATAACCTACAGCTATGTTAGTTCGCTGTGCCTCCTTCCCTAGAAGCCTGTTTGCTCCTTCCGGCAAAACAAGATACTGTTGTCCGCCTAATTGATTTTCAGCCATATATTTCACCTTATATAAGTAGAATTTATAGAATATAATGAATATAATTAAGAGCCAAAGCTGATAATTTATATTGCAATATTATAAGCCTGATAAGATTTTTATAGGTTTCTTTAAGGAAACCGTGGTTTTTAATTGCCGCTCGGGCTAGTTCTTGCCAAGCATGTAGCTGATGAACAACGTTGCTATTATTCCGACAAACGCAAGGACCGCGGTGAAGGCGAAGTTGTCATAGGTGCTGCCTATTATCAGGGTCGCTATATATGTCAGGACGGTGCCTATAGCAAATACGGTGAGGTCAAGTCTCTTCTGTTTTGTCTCCATGCGATCATTCCTCTTTTACAATTTATAATCCTTGCGTATTCTTCGTTTTGGTAAAGGCGTGCTATTTTTTGCATTTGTCAGCCAGTTTGTCGAATTCCCTGAAGAAGGCATCCCATGAGTAGTTTTTAATTATCCTGGACCTTCCTGCCTTTCCCATCTGCTTGGCCATGGCCGGGTCCTCTGACACCTCCTTCATGCGCTCGGCCATCTCCTTGTATGAGTTTACCAGGAAGCCGGTCTTTTTGTTGATGACAGTCTCCTTTGGCCCTCCCTCGTTTACAGAGATGACGGGCTTTGAGCTTGCCATGCCTTCAAGAGGGACTATACCGAAATCCTCGTTTATCGCTGCGAATAGGACCGCTGTGCTCCTTGAATATAAGTCTGCAAGCTTTTTGTCGCTTGGATTAGGCACGAATTTGATCTTTGCACTGCCTGCAAGGGTCTTGAGCCTCCGCATGTACCTTATATGCTCAGGGTCCTTCGAGAGCGTACCTGCCAGGACAAGGGTATGGTTGCCCCTATGCCTCTTCGCATACTCCTTGAATGCGTTTATCACGTATTCCTGGCGCTTGTTTACGACAAACCTTGATGGATAAAGGAAGAATTTGTCGTCGCCGTTGTCCTTGAATTTCTCGTAGTCTATCCCCGGATTTATCACTGTGGATTCCTTTGAATAGTATTTTTTAATGCGCTCCTGGGTAACTCTGCTGTTGGCCGCGACCTGCTCTATGTTCTTCACTATATTCTTCGCGATTATCTTGTATGCGCCGGTCATCGCGGCATAGAGCATCTTCTCCTTGTATGACCTCTGCATCATCCTTACAGAATAAAGGTCGTAAACCTCCCTTGGCGGAGTATGGCAGTACCACAGCACCCTTTCGTTCTTGTGCCTTATCCATTCACTGGGAGAGATGTGCGGGTTTGCCACATCGTAGTCGTCCTTTATCTTGAGATTATAGAAATTGTAGCCGTACCTTAGCCCTTGGGATGCCCTGTAAGGCAGCCTCTCGGCAAGCGGCACATCCTTCCCCACTATCTTTATGTCTATCTCCTTGAAGCCCTCGAAGGTTGCCGCTTTATCGTACTCCATGGTATAGATGGTTGCATCGTAGTGCTTCGCTATCTCCAGAATTACCCTTTCCACTCCCCCTCTGATGTTCAGGTAAGGCTGGATTATCAATAGTTTCATCTAAATACCGTAATCAGCCCGGCATGGTGAGGTTGTTGTGCACCCATGACGCCTTTGGAGTCACATTCGGAAGCGAGCCGGTGAAGTTGTTCAGCTTATAAATCATTATCTCATTTGTCGAATTGACATAGTTTATTCCGCTGAAGCTTGAAGGGTATGCGAGTGAGAATCCATTCAGGTGTCCGAGGAAGAAGCCCTTGTAATAGTTTGACTCGTAGAAGAGCGAGAGCGGGTTCTTTACAGTGTCGTTGGGTCCGTTCGGAGCCATCAGCACCATGAAGCTTATGAAGGTCTGTCCGCTTATGTTTGTCTCTCCTCCGAAGAGCACGGGCTGCGATGAGAGGAGCATATCGGTCTTTGTGCCGTTTGAATTGTAAACGTATGTTGCGTTTCCGCTCTGCAGGAACCTTAGGGGCACGCAGTAGGTGCTGTTAAGCGGGTTGTTGCCAACTACGAGGAAGCCCTTCAGCGCTACATTCGTCGAATTTCCGTACTGGCAGTAGTTGTTCACGTTCTGGCTTATCGCTATGTACATGAATGCTGGGTCGTGCGAGAGTTCGCATGGAGAGGTTCCGAGAAGATAAGGAGCTCCGCTCGACACTCCCTGGCTCTGCGCATATGCCATGCTCGTCTGGTTCGTGTCTATGCATGCGAGGAAGTCGAGAGCGCCCCACTTAGGCACAAGCTCATTGTCCATGAGTATGTATCCTGCCTGGTTGTTGTTCATGAATGTCTGAAGTTCGGTCGTGTTGTAGCCGTCCTTTGGACCGAGCACGTACTGCGCTGCCGTCTGGTAGTCAAGCTGCGGCACTGCGTTGTCTCCTCTCAATACCGCATTGCTGTTGCCGAACCAGTTGATCCAGTCTCCGTAATCCCACCACGCGAGTATCCTTGGTCCGTAAGGGCCTACGTTCTGCTTCATCCAGTTTGTTGCATTGATCCAGTATCCGGACACCTGGTTGCAGTACATGTCTGCGGCTATTGCATTGCCCTGGGTGTTTATCGTCGTGCAGTTTGGACTGATGAGCGCTCCGAAGGTCGGCGCGGTCACTGCGAATTCCACAATGAATATTATCAGTGCGATTATAAGTATCGGGTTGGTGTAGCTGATTCTCCTGTATTCCGGAAGTATTATCATTAGTTCGCCGAGTATCGCGCATACTGCTATTATGTATGCCACTCCGAAATGAGGGAGGTATTTTACCTCTGACATTCCGGCGACTGCAAGAGGCCAGACCATTGCAAGCGACAGTACGCTTGATCTGGAGTCTCTTGTATATATCGCATAGAACATCAGGGCGGTAAATGCGACCATCACACCCCATAAGAGCAGGGGCGCCCCTGCCACCGTCTCGCCTATCAGGCCGAAACCGAATGCACCGAAGTTATAATTGAATCCAGTCGGAGCGTACTCCTGCACGGTCATGAAGAGAGGGCTTGACGGGGTAGTGAAGTGTTCGCTCAGTGCTATGTACTTGTCAAAAGGCTTGCCTACTGGGGTGAATGCTATCAACAGCACTGAGATTATCATCAGGGCTGCCAGCAGTTCCACATATGTCAAGGTGTTCACCTTGCTAAGATAGCCTCTCTGCTTCAGGATCCTTGGCAGGTATTCCAGGACTGCTACGAATGCGAGAGCAAGCAGAGGCATCGATATCACTATAGGTATGCCGAGTATGCTTGGTGTCCTTGAAGTAAGGGTTGCGCCATATACTGCATAGACAGAGTAGCTCACCGCTATAATCAGTATCAGCAGTCCGTTCATCTTGTAGAAGTCAAGGTTGTCGTTGTTCTTTAGGACGTTTATGATTCCCTGCAGAAGTATGTAGAATGCGAGGACGCCGGCAGTGACTGTGAAGTAGTGCGCTCCGAGGAAGTTTGATGCGAATGCTATTCCCGCCAATATGGTGTATCTGTACTCCTTCGGATTATTTACAGCAAGCAGGTAGGTCGCATAGAAGAAGAACATTGCGAATATTCCCCATGGCTCGAGCAACTGCTCACCTGCTATGAAGGTAGTTACTAAGGCAGGCATGAATGTTGCAATACCTGCACCGAGAAGCGCAGGCATCTTCCCGTATTCATAATAGAGGAAGATGAATATGGATAGCACAAGCAGAGCTGCGGTTATCGGAGGATAATAGCTGCTTACGAGGCTAAGAAGGCCCGTGTTGACTGAGGTTGCAGCTGCGCCTGCCGTATTTGATATCGAGTACCAGTATGCCTGCAGATAAGGCACCAGGGGCTGTATCCTGTGTATTGAGTTTGAAAGGAAGCCGGGCCACGCTGCATTGTCATACATCAGCTGGTATCCGTGTACAAGTATGTACTCGGTGCTAATCATGTCGTAATAAGGGTCGAACTCGAAGTATGTTGGAGAGACGCCTATGTTGGCTATCCTTGTGAGGAATGTTATTAGCATGAGCACTATCAGGCCGACGTATACGAGATTGACGGTCATGCCGTGTTCTTCAGGTTTTGGCTTTCCTCCTATCAGATTGAGCTCCTCGTCTTCATGCTCCTGATAAAGCTTCTTCTCTTCCTTTGCATGCTTCTCCTCTATGCTTCTCCTCTCCTCGGGACCGATATCCTTCAGGGCTGAGAGCTCCTCCGCATGCCTATGGACCAGATACTCCTCGTCCTTCTCGTGGGCCTTTATTACCTTGAGCACCGCGCTGTTGGTTGCTGCGCGCTCCCTCAGGTTTTGTATTCTCTTTTTGTAATCGTGCTCTATCTCCTCCTTTACGGAGTGCCTTGCTGCCTTGGGTTTCTTTGAAGTGAGCGCATTGACGTCTATCGCACCCTCCCTGACCGAGAGTATGAGTCCGATTATTGAAAGTATTACTATGTTTATGTTATATAGGCCGGCAGAGAAGGCGAATATTGGCGAGACAGGTATGAGATACGACTCTAGCCATATCATGGTAGGGGGAAAGATCAGACCGAAGGCTATCCCTATCATGAATATGAACAGCTTGTTCATCCCCGTTTTATTGAGCAGGGCAAGCGCAAGAAGATAGCCTGGGACCACTACCCCTATTATACCTATTAGAAGTGCTTCTATAAACAGCATATGACCATTCTTTGATAATTTGCATTATTAAAGGTAAATGTTTAGTTTACAACATAAAGATTAATTAGTTGCATTAATAAAAGTTTATGTTACGTTTAGGTAGTTCTGATATGCGCACCAAGGTTTCGATAATAGGAGCAGGCACTGCTGGACTGATAGCAGGCAGGGAGCTGGCCGCCAAAGGCATATCCACCTCAATATATGACCAGAAGAAGGAACTTGGGGTTCCTGTAAGGGCCTCCGGGATAATATCCATAAACGGACTGCGAATGTCAGGAATCTCATACCACAACGCAGTCACCAATACGCTCCGTGGTGCTCGCATACATGCAGGCAGCAGGGTCATGAAGATATCCGCAAGGGAACCTGTTGCAAAGGTCCTTGACAGGAAGAAGCTGGCTGACATATGCGCCTTTGAGGCGGAGCATGAAGGTGCGAAGGTAGTGAAGGGGAGAAGGGTTACTGAAGGCGATATTAAAAAACTGCACAAGAATTCAATAATAATAGGGGCTGACGGAGCGGTCTCTACGGTTGCCAGGCATTTCGGCATGGGAAACATGGGCAGGTATGTGCTGACTTACAAGGCGGAATTTAATCTGGATATAGCCGATCCTGAATCCGTCGATCTTTTCTTTGACAACAAAGCATTCCCGGGGCTTTTCGCATGGCTGTGCCCGAATGCAAAGGACATCCTTGAGGTAGGTGTGGGCATAGATTCCACAGGGGGCAATTCGAAAAAGGCACTGGAGAGGTTCCTTGCAGTTAAAGAGGTAAGAGAGGTTGTAGGGGATGCTAAGATGATAGATAACGGTGCAAGCATAATACCGCTGCAGATGCGCAGGAAGATAGTCGATCCTGAGAGGAGAGTTCTTCTCGTAGGGGATGCTGCAGGCCAGGTTAAGAGCACTACGGGAGGCGGCATTGTCTACGGCTCAGCGGCTGCGATAATGGCGGCAAACGCGATATCTGACAATATATCTGATGGGAAGAGCCTGCTCAGATATCAGGAGATGTTCATCAAGAAATATGGGAGGGACCTGAAGCTGCACAGGTACATAAACAGCTTCTATTCCGCGTTGGAAAAGAACAGGATAGGGAGCATGATAGGAGTCATGAACTTCCTGGGGATGGACTCATTCATATCCAAATACGGGGACATGGATCATCCTTCATTATTGATAAAGAGATTCTTCACAAGGAGGGCAGGCTGATCACTCCTTCTTGTTGTCTTCTATAATCTTCTTCCCGAGCTCTTCCCTTCTGGATATATCCTTCTTTACCTTCTCGTAATCCTCTTTGGAGAGAACCTTGCTTAGCACGTACTCGGAGAACTGTGCGGATATCTGCGCCATGTTTATCATTATCGCCTGGAGGTCATTGTGCTTCAGGTAATACTCCTTCTCTGGCTTCAGCACCTCTATGCCGGCAGGCACGAAGGTGAATGCTATGTTGATCAGGGTCCATAGATCCTTTACAAGCAGCGTTACTACCGCATTTGTTGCATAGAGGTCGTCCACCTTTAGGGGCGTGTCTATCTCACCGGCGCAGTAGACCACTCCGGGAAACTTCAGCAGCCTGTTGCTTATCAGGTCGGTCATGAGCGGCTGCAGGTCGTCTTCCTTCTCGCTGTGCATGTCGAAATACACCTTTGCGAGTATGCCCCCTGCCTCTATTGTCTTGCGCGTTACTTCCTCGAATTCTGATTTCGTCATTTTAAGTACCTGATCTTATTTTTGATGCCGCTTCTTCCGGGCTCATCCTCGACTCCTCTCCTTTGTACATATTTTTAAGCGTCACGATACCGCCCTGCATCTCCGAAGGGCCTATTATGCAGACATATTTTATCTCTAGCGAGTTTGCATATTCGAGCTGTTTGCCTACGTTCCTCTGTGTCATGTTCAGATCGGCATTGATCCCGGAATTGCGGAAGAGATTTGCAACATCCATCGCATACTTCATCGTCTCCTTACCCAGATAGGAGACGTAGACATCGGCATATGTTACGGTTCCTGATTTCGCTTCCAGGAATTCGGCAACTCTCGTTATGCCTATGGAAGAGCCTACTGCCGGAGTCTTTGTATTAGAGTACTTCTCTATGAGCCTGTCATACCTTCCTCCCGAGGCTATTGCAAGCGTCTTCTTCCCGGCTGCAGCTGCAGTTATCTCCCATATTGCACCTGTGTAGTAGTCAAGGCCCCTGATTATTGAGAGATCTACGGAGATCTTGCCTTTTATCTTGTATATTTCAAGAAGGGATATGAGCTCCCGCATATCTGCAACTACTGCTTTGGCCGAGTCTATGTTCGCTTCGACCCTGGTGAGCTTCTCTTCGTATCCTTCCTCGACCTTTATGAAGTTGAGCATCTGCTCCGCGGTGTCCTTGCCTACGCCGAGGTCGGAAAGCTGCTTTATTATCTCCTCTGCGCTGATCTTTGCAAGCTTGTCAAGTATGCGCATCGTATGCGTCTGCTTCTCTGCAGGTATGCCGAACTTGTTCATTATCGCGTTGAGCAGCATGCGGTTGTTGAGCATTATCGTATAGTCGACTATTCCAAGGCTTTCCAGGGCAAGGGCCGATGCGGCTATCACCTCGGCTTCTGCAGATATCTCTGCACTTCCTATCACGTCAAGGTCCGCCTGTATGAACTCGCGTGCACGCATGAATTGGGGTTCGTCCCTTCTCCATGCTTCTGCTATCATGTACCTCTTGAAAGGGGTAGGGGTGCCTTTGTTCATTGCAAAGTACCTCGCAGTAGGAACCGTAAGATCGTACCTTAGGCCGGAGTCCTTGCCGTCAAGCAGGAAGATCTCGTTATTTGCATCGCTGCCGTATATCTTTGAGCTGAGCACCTCTGCCTTCTCGATAGCAGGCGTCATTATCGGGTAGAAGCCGAACCTCCTGAAGATAGTCTCTACCCTGGATATGATGCTCTGCATCCTTATACTATCCTTTGGACCGTAGTCCCTCGTTCCTCGCGGAAGTTCAAGCGCCATCTCTATCCTTCGTTTAGTTTTACAGGTTGTTCATTACCCATTTCTTGAATGCCTCCTTGGGAAGAGCCCCTACTGACATTGCCTTTACCGTTCCCTTCTCGAAGAGAAGCACTGTCGGAATGCCCATTATATCATATCTCTGGACGATCTGCTGGTTCTGGTCTGCATCAAGCTTGTAGAATGTTGCCTTGCTCGCGAACTCCTTTGATATCTCTTCTATCACTGGAGAGAATATCCTGCATGGTCCGCACCATGTGGCCCAAACGTCTATTATCACAGGCTTGCTTGACTTCATTACCTTCTGCTCAAAGTCCGCTCCATCTAGATCTTCTATCATATATATCACCATGAATAGCATACAATAATAGCTGTCAATGATTATAAACGTTCGGATTTTTACCTTTGGCAATTATATACTTTTACATATAATTAAGAGCAGATGATGAGCTAAAGGTCTGAATCGTGATGACGATCTTGAGTGCTGATTAAATGGCAAAATTATCCAGGAAGGCTATAAAGGAGCTTGTCAAGAGCCATTTCAAGGCAAGGATAACCGATAGCGGAGCGGATGAGATTGCTGCAATACTTGAGAAGGAAGCTGCAAGGATATCCGCATTTGCCGTGCAGAATGCGAAACACTCGAAAAGGGAGAAGATCACTAAGGAGGATATCGAGAAATATGTTTTGAAGAAGGGTAGTTCATGAAGTTCTACAGAAGCAGCGATACGCGTCTGAAGAGCGATTTTTATAATGTAAATGGGGAAGAGATATGCTGCCTTGTGGAGAAGACGCAGGGCGGGATGCTGGTCACGGAATTTAACAGGCGCGGCATTGTCGAGAGACAGGCACACCTTAAGCCGGAGGACTCTGATTACAAGAGCATGTATGAGAGCATGGAGATAGCAGATTCCGGGGAGTACAGGCTGATTGCAGTAGATGCCAGATGCGCGGCATGCGGCGGAGAGATTTCAAGGGAGCTTGACCTGGTGCATCCCTCAGTGATAAATGCCGTGCCGGTAGTGCCGATGTATGTCTGCAGGAAGTGCGGAAAACGCCATTATTCGATGACAGAATCATATCTCAGAGATCTGGTTAAGAGCAAGAAGGAGCTCTTTGAGGAGAGGGACCTTAAGGAACTTTCTGAAGACGAGGGCGCGTTCCTTGGCACTTTGCAGGAATACATAATAAGAATTTTTGCATCCAAGAAGATTAGCAGGATAAGATGATCTAATGGTTATGATATCTGATTTCTATGGGAAAAAGGTTCTTTCGGTTTCAGGAAAGATGCTCGGGGAGGTGAAGCAGGTGATAGTCGATATAGATAATGCTTCAGTATCGCACCTGCTTCTTAGCGAGATGAGCAGGCTCACCAAGAGCAGCGACCTGCGCTCCGATTTCCTCAAGAACAGCATAGAGTATAAGAGAGTAAAGAAGGTTGCAGAGCTCGTGATAGTTGGGGACAGGGCGTAATGCCTTGCCTGTATCCCATCCTCAGGATTTAATCTGTAGAGACCTCCCTTACTATCGTAGACCTTTTCTTTGCAAGTACCCTGTATCCGCAGTAGGGGCATCTTACGAACTTGTCTATCGACTTTATCTCTTTTCCACAATGCATGCATATGTATGCCATAAATATCACTTCTTCTTTGTCATCGACTTGAGCCATTTTACGAAATCCTTGTGCAGCTGCGATATGCTGGTGTCCATGACCCTTATCTTGAGCTCTGCCTTATACTCCTCTTCATTCAATGAGAGCACAGGCTCGTACTTCTCCTGCCTTGCGAACTGCACCTCTGCCCAGTGTATCCTTCCCTTGAGATAATCCTTGACCACTTCGTCAGACATAGGCAGCGATGAAAAGCTGTACAGGAAGCCGTCGCACCAGTATAGAGGCATCGTGCCTGCAGGTGTGACCCTGCCGCGCATGATTGACTCCTTGTCGAGCTCCAGCACATCGTGCACAACGAGAGACTGGAGAGGGGAGTAGGTTATCTCAACCATTTGCAGCACCGGATTTTATCCTCTGCAGTATGTGGGTGGCATTCTCTCCCGAAGGGGTCTTGAGCGTGTATGCTCCTCCGGCAAACACTGCGTTGCAGTGCCTGCACTTCCATATTGCATTGCTCTCTCTCTTTACGGCAGTCTTTCCGCAGACCTCGCAAGGGTACCTTGCGCCCTTGTCTGCCTGGACAGAAGCCTTTCTCTTTCTCAATACTACTCCATATCTTATGCTGCTGTTGGACATATCATTCACCTAATGCTCTTTCCATCAATGATTTAAGCTCATTGTGCTTCTCAAAAGAAATTTCAACCGCTTCGTTCAGCTCCGGGAGCGTAAAGCCGCCCGCAAGCCCTTTCTGCATTGCGCGTATCTCCTTGCCGTCGTTTGCTATCGTTATCCTTGAATCCATGAACTTCTCCTCGTTGCCATCCGGGTCTATGAATATCTTGCCTGATGCCTTGGCAAACGTGCATGATGTTATTATGCCGTTTGTCTTCAGCTTATCTGTCACGCCTTCGCTTATAACCTTATCCCCTTCGAGCTTAGGCATCCTTGCGCTCAGCAGTGCAACTGTTGCCGCCATCGTACCTGCATCGAAGAGATTTCCGTCGTAATTCAATACGTATATATCCACGAAGATGTCCCAGACCTTGCCCTCCTCTATAAAGAGAGCTGCCGTATCGATTATCCCTGCTGCGCGTATTCCCCTGTCTATGACGCGTGCCACCTCTATCGCTTCAGGCGAAGGTGGGCCCATTTCATACTCTGCAGATGCCATCGGCAGAAGTTCCGCTCCTGTTATCAGGTTGCCCTCATTAGGCTTGTCATGCATAGGCTCTCCGACTGTTATCTTGACGCCTGCAAGCACCTTCGTATTCCCGAAGGTAACCTGTGCGGATCCCTCCGCATGCTCTATGACTCCTTTTTTAATCTCTATATTCCTGTACTCGTTCAGGGTTCGCCCGAATTCGCGCTTGTTGTTCGCTATCAATTCCTGTATGAATTCCTTAGTTGCCGATTGTATGTACATAGTATCATTTCTCGTATTTGTCCATTATCTCCTTGTATGGACGCTTTATTGCCTCTTCCTGTGCCTGATGTATCTCTTTGCCTGATTCTATTATAAGGTTCATCGCTTCCTTGAACTGCTCTTTTGTGAAAGAACCGTCCATCTGGAGCAGCAGGGCCTCATTGGTCAGCGGCTTCACCGCGACAGGCATATCCGCATCGGAATAATTATCCTCTATCATGTTCAGGTCGAGCACCACCATCTCGCCTATCTTTCCGGCTGAGACGGCATACGGGACATCGCGCATAGGTATTCCGGATAGCGCCATGGCGACAGCCGCGGCCGTTATCCCTGCTGCGCGTGTGCCTCCGTCACCCTGCAGCACCTCGACGTATATGTCGATCTCGGTGCCTGGGAAGAGTTCAAGCATTACCACGTTCTCGAATACCTCCTTCGTAACCTTTGATATCTCTATCGAACGTCTGTTAGGGCCCGTCCTTCCGTGCCCTTCCAACGATGAGAACGGCGCCATCATGTATCTGCATTTTATTACAGCCTTTTCAGGATCCGATGTATGCTTTGGCAGCGCCTCCTTTGGCCCGTGGACAGCGGCTATTATCTTGTTGTTGCCCCACTCCACATATGCCGAACCCGCTGCGTTCTTCACTACGTTCGGCTCTATCTTTATCGGGCGCAGGTCCGCAGGTCCTCTCCCGTCAAGCCTCTTTCCGTTTATTATTAGTTCTGGTTTTTCTCCTCCTGCCATTTTGATTACCCTTTTGATAGCATTTCCTTTATCCTGTCCGTCAACCCGGATGTATGGGCCTCTTCCTGTATTCTCAGTATGGCATCCATCGCGAGCTGCATGTTTCCTCCCTTGATCCACACGACACCGTTATTCCCGACGATTATGTTGCATTTAGTGCTTGTAGTAAGCTCCTTTATCATGTTGTTGCCCTTCCCGAGCACTCTGGGCACCTTCGAAGGCGTTATCATGAAGACCTTGCCCCCTGTTAGCTTCCTTGGGCGCATAAGGACTACTGTCTGGGTCTTGTCCAGCTCCTTTACCGAAGCCTCTACAAGATCGCCCTTATTCAGCTGCTCCTGAACGAATTTCGATATAAGAAGCCCTTTGTAAGGGGAGTTGAGGTTTACGTTGTAGGTGTTGAGCCTGTCTTCCTCTATGACTCCGACTACCGTATCTCCGTATGCAGGATGCCAAAGTCCCTCCATAGGTATCAGAATATTCTTTTCGTCGTTGTAAAGCCCTACTATTGTAGAGTAGGTCTTGCCTTGGTGTACCAGCGTGTTGTGCATTCTGACTGCAGTGTCGCTGAGCTTTTCTCCAGGTATCACTATTCTTTGCATGTTTTCACTTTATTCAAGATTCTTTGTTGTCACATTTCCTTTTGTAGCGTTGTTTATCTTCTCGAAGAACTCTCCTTGAAGCCCTGCAGGGAATTCCAGCACGCATTTGAGCGAGCCGTTAGGCTGCCATTCCTCCGATTTGAGCCCGTACTGCTTGAGCGTCCCATAGCACCTGTTAGTATACTCGGCAGGTATGAGGACTTCGACCTTCATTACTGCAAACTTTATGGGCAGCTTCATGGATAGCTTCTTGACTATGTCATCGACCTGTTCCGCAGCGCCCTTGAACGGGTCTATCGCTATCCTGGCCTCGTTCATCGCATTCTCTATTCTCTGGGGAGGATGCGGTGCTTTTGTCCTTGGATCTATCGAATTCCTTGCTATTATGTTGATTATCTGCTTCTTCTTCTCTTCCAGAAGCTTGTTCTTCTGCTCCGTCGTTATAGGCACGTTTCCGTGCTTCAGTATGAATTCCGCTACCTTTGCGATGTCCGTTGTGTTGAATATCTTCTTTATCTTATCCTGGGACTGGCGCTCTCCCTTGTTAGCGTCGGAGAAAACCTCCTCTGCTTCAAGTACCTTGATCGGATCGTTAAGCTTTCCGGTTATGAAGTCGTAGGCTTTGTCCGAGTCGACGAAGATCTCGAAGTTCTCTCCAGAATGAGAGTATTTTGCTATTACTGTTTTGGACATGCTGTCACTGTCATATGTATTCTTTTGTCTTCTCCTTTGAAAGAAGCGTAAACCCGTCCTTGGCGCTCACATAGCCTATGTCCAGGTTATCCTCTGTAAGCTTGCCTTCGCTTACCTTCTTGATTACCTTGACTCCAAGGCTGATTGATTTGTCAATAGGCATGTTCTCCTCATATTCCTTTATGAGCATCTCCGTGGCCACCTTCTTTCCTGAGCCTATTGCCTGGGCCTTGTACCCTAGGAATGATGCTCCAGGTTCTATCTCGAAGAGCCTTGGCCCCGAATCATCTATCCCGCCTAGCAGGAGAGATACCGCATAAGGTCGCATGCCCCCGTATTGGGTGGCCTGCATCATGTAAGCGGATACGTTCTTTGAGAGTGATTCAATTGATTTAATATCGTCGAAAAGCATCCTGTGGTTCTGCGTGTTTGACCTGGCAGTGTCTATGAGGTGCAACCCATCGGATACCATTCCGGAGTATGTCGCACAGATGTGCGAGTCTATCCTGAATACCTTCTGTATGGTGCTCGGGACCGCCAAAGGATCGCTTATGTTCTTGTGTGCGACAAGAACCACGTTATCCTTTCCGACTATCCCTATGGAGGTAGCGCCCTTTCTTACCGCCTCCTTGGCGTACTCTACCTGGAAGAGCCTTCCGTCAGGATTGAACATCACTCCTCGGTCATAAGCTTGCACGTTTGGGTACATATATTACACCTATATACTTTGCATATATAATTAGCAATTTAGTATAAAATAGCACTCTTATTTAGGGGTTTACCCTTAAATACCTTTTGATATGCTTGTAGCAGCCTTCAATATCCTATCCTTGCCCGGAGCCTGCCTTCCGGTTTTAATGCGCGTATCGCTTTCCCTCACTTATTTTATATATTATTTGTTAGCATAATATGCATGATTGAATCCTCTGGGGAAATATATGACCGACACTGAACATGCTCATGGAGCAGGAACTAACATGATGCACCCTTCCATACTCAGGGTGATAGAGGACAAAAAGGCCATCAACCAGAAGCTCTCCAACATAAGGCACAAGATAGGAATTTACAGCGCGAAGGGAGGAGTAGGAAAGACCACTGTTGCAGTAAACACTGCCTTTACTCTTAGCAGTATGGGATATAAAGTAGGGCTGATAGACGCGGATATAGACTGCCCCAATACGCTCATGTTTCTCGGCATACAGGGCACCTTCTCTGATGAGTATCCGCTGAAGCCGGCTGAGAAGGATGGCGTCAAGGTAGTATCGACTGCGATGTTCGTCGATGATGCGAAGAAACCAATCATATGGAGAGGGCCGATAGTCGCAAAGATGATACGCGAGTTCCTTGACAGTACCGACTGGGGAGCTCTTGATTATCTGATAATAGACCTGCCTCCAGGAACGAGCGATGCCCCGTTATCCATAATACAGCTCCTTTCTCTTGACGGTTTTATCCTTGTCACGACCCCGAGGCATATCTCTGCCATAAATACCATAAGGTCCGGGATGATGGCCAAGAGGCTTAACGTGGCCCTGCTGGGAGTTGTTGAAACTATGTCGGACGGCAGTGGAAACGGCGGGGAGGAGGTGGCGAAGGAGCTGGGATGTGAGCTCATAGGGAGGATAATGGCAGATAAAAGATTCGGCGAACTGAGCGATGCTGGAAAGATACCTGTCCTCAATGATGAGGGCATAAGACTGCAGTTTGAGAGCATGATTAAAAAGACAGGTTTGGTGGATGGATGAAGGAGCCTTTCTCGGATTTGTTCAAGGATTCAAATGTGTTTGCGAACCGTGAGGTCCTTTCACCGCATTATATGCCGGATAATCTTCCATTCAGGGAGAAGCAGATTGAGAGCATAGTCAAGTACATGACGCCTTCGCTCAGGGGCGAGCGCGGAAGGAATCTGTTTGTCTATGGCAAGACGGGAACGGGAAAGACCTCATGCGTCAAGCATGTTGTTGATAAGATAAAGGACCTGCCTACAAAGGCAAGAGTCTCCTACATAAACTGCAGGATATACAATTCAAGGTACAGGGTCCTCTACAAAATAACAAGCGATTACCTGCCGGTATATGCGAAGCGCGGTTACGGGCTCGTGGACATTTACGAACGCATAATAAACTGGGTTGAAGAGGATGGAAAGATACTCATAGTGGTTCTTGACGAGATAGACGTAGTCAAGGATCTTGATGATCTCATTTATACGCTAACGAGGGCGAACAGCGACATAAAATCCGGTGGCATAATGATAGTCGGCGTGTCGAACAAGATCTCCTTCAAGGAGGACCTTGACCCAAGAAGCTTATCAACTCTTTACGAGAATGAGCTTGTCTTCCCCCCTTATAATTCGAATGAGTTGTCAGCCATTCTTAAAGAGCGTGCGGATAAAGGCTTCAAGAAAGGGGCGATAGACCAGGCGGTGATAAACCTTGCAGCTGCGATATCCGCAAAGGACAGCGGAGACGCAAGGCTTGCGCTGAAGGTCCTTTCGAAGGCAGGGGAGCTTGCTGATGAGAGGGGAGATGGTGCAGTAACCGTAAACGATGTCAACAACGCTTCCGAAGCTGCGGAGGAGGAGCTGGTATATGAGCTTGTAAATACCCTGCCGGAGCACCAGCGGCTTATAATATATGCAATTTCACTTCTGTCCATACAGGGAAGCAAGTATAAGAGATTGAGCGGGGACAGCGACACCTATCTATTCAGCGGGGACATATACAACAAATATGCTGCTATATCAAAGAGCATGAACAAGGGGCCTAAGAGCTCGAGATGGTACAGGAAGTATATCTTCGATCTTGAGATGCAGGGGCTCATCTCCGCTTACGAATCAGGGAAGGGCATACGCGGGCATACTAAGCTGATAAAGCTTGCTTACTCTCCTGAGAGAATGAAGGAGACTATAGAGAAGACCCTTGTCACTGAAGTTGAGGAGAGCGTATGAGGATAGCCATAGTCTCTGATCTGCACATAGGCTATGAGCGCTTCAGGAAGGATGCGTATGAACAGGCGAAGCAGGCATTGACAATGGCTGCGCAGCGGGCAGATGCGATAATCATACCTGGAGACATCTTTGATACAAGATTCCCTAAACCCGATGTCATTGCAGAGGCGATAAACATCTTCAGGGAGCTGCCTAAAGACAGACTCGGCGCCAGGATAGTTGAATTTAACGGCGTTGGGAAGGTATACACTGACAAGCCTGTTCTTGCCATTCCTGGTACGCATGAGAGAAGAACAAGTGATGTTGAAGACCCTGTAGACCTGCTTAACCTCACATCGCTTCTTGCGGATATAGGCATGGGAGTCGCGGTTCTTGAAAAAGACGGGGAGAAGGTAGCGGTGACTGGGATAGCGGGCGTTGTTGAAGAGAGGTTTGGTGATGCGCTTAAGGAGCACGCGTCAAAGACCGTCGGAGGCGCATTCAATATACTGATGTTCCACCAGTCGCTCTACGAGCTTCTTCCGTTTAACGACTCGTTTCTGAGGATGGAGCAGCTGCCTGAAGGGTTCGACCTGTACGTAAACGGGCATATACACAGCAGGTTCGAGTCCAATGTGCACGGCAAGCCGTTCCTCATACCGGGAAGCACCGTACTTACGCAGTTGAAAGACGGAGAGACGGATAGGAAGGGATTCTTCGTCTATGATACGCTGGCAAAAACTTACGAATACATCCATATAGAATCCAGGGGCTTCGAATCGATAAAGATAGATGTTGATTCTGCAGACGAGAGCGCATTGCTCAGGAGCATGGAGGAAAAGATAAATGATGCCGTGTTGAAGCATGGGCAGGGATGCGTAATCAGGATAGAGATAAACGGCAACGGTAAAGAGGTCAAGAAGGCAGGCATAGGCATACAGGAGATAGTGAAGAGATTCAAAAATGATGCAGTAATAGAAATCGCGAAGAAGGGTTTTGAGAGCGTCTCCGATGATGAGAAGCGTACTGAGATATCCTCTGATATTAATAACGCGTCTGTCAAGGACCTCGGAATCGGCATACTCATGTCTGAGCTGAAGAAGAACGGCTATGATCTTGGCATTGGCCCTGCCGAACTCTTTGAAAGACTGAGCTCCGGCGAGAAGAAGGAGAAGGTGCTATCGGATATGATGAGTGAACTGCTTTCCTGATAAGTCATTTCCTGCCCTTATAATTATAATATTTGTAAAGTTCCGCAAGGGCTTTTACTGCAGCAGAAGGCGAGTCGTAAACAGGAAGGCCTGATTCCTCCATCATGCGGTTGTGTATTTGGGTGTACTCGGCGCCTATGCTGATTACTATCATTGGCTTCTCGATATCTGCCTTGAAGTGGACAAGCTTTGCCACTACTCCGGAATCGGCTCCTGGTGTCTGGAATAAGGCTATCACTATTATCATGTCTATGTTCGGATCGTCGCGCATGGCCGCAACTGCCGTTTCATATCTGTCGCCTCCCGCATCGCCTGCAAGGTCCAGAGGTATCCTTATGTTTACAAGCGGAGGCATCTTCTTCCTGAGAAGCTGTTTGCTTTTATCGCTTAATTCTGCTAGCTTCAGCTCCCTTGTATATCCGACTGCATCTGTCGTTATCACTCCTGCTCCGCCACCGTTTGTGATTATGCCTATCCTATTTCCTTTGGGCGCTGGTTCCGATACTAAGGTCTTTGCATAGTAGAGAAGGTCGTTAAGGTCGTTTGCAATTGTGAAGCCGAACTGCTGGAAGATGCCTTCGTAAACCTGATAATCCCCTGCGAGAGAGGCCGTGTGCGACAGAGTGGCCTGCTGGCCTACTGAAGTCCTTCCTCCTTTGAGCACGACTACAGGCTTCTTCTTCGTGACCTTCCTGGCAACCTCGATGAACTTCTTGCCGTTCTTTATGCCCTCTATATACATTATGATTACTTTTGTATCATCGTCATTCATCAGGTATTCTAGTATGTCGGACTCGTCGATATACGCGGCGTTTCCATATGAGATGAATTTTGAAAGTCCGAAGCCCTCTCCTGCTATGAGGTCGAGAATCGTGCTGCCTGCCGCGCCGCTCTGCGATATGAAACTCACATAACCTACGCCAGGCTTGCTCAGCTTGTATGTAGGAAGGAAGAGCGTATCTGTCCTTGCCCGCGTATCTATGACTCCAAGGCAGTTTGGACCGAGCATCGGCATCTTGTACCTCTCCGAGATCTCCACTATCTGATCCTGCAGTTCCTTCTGCCCTATCTCTTCGAAGCCTGCAGTAACCACTATCGTGCTTCTTACGCCTGCTTTGCCGCATTCTTCCAGAACCTGGGGGACGAAAGGAGCAGGTATTGCTATTACCGCAAGGTCAAGTCTCTCCTTTATCTCCCCTATGTGCCTGTATGCCTTGACTCCGAGTATTGATTCCGCATCTTTGTTTATCGCGAAGAGTTTGCCGGCATATCCTGAATTGATGTAATTCTGCAGTATTATGTGCCCGACCTTTTCAGGGTTCTGCGATGCACCTATTATCGCTACCGATTTCGGGTTCAGCATAGATCTCAGGTCAACTCCCATTTCCAACACGCTATTTCAGAATTCTTATATCTACTACGTCGTATCCGTCCTTTCTAAGTATCACAGGGTTAAGGTCGAGCTCCTTAAGATCCGTGCCGTTGAGCATCTTCGAGACCTTTACCAGAAGCTCTCCGAGCATTCTTTTATTCTCTGAATTGTAGGTAATTACCTCTGCGGATCTGAGACTGTCTATCATGCTTCCTGCGTCTTTGTCATCTATCGGGCAGACGCGTATTGCGAAGTCCTTGAATGCCTCGACGTAGATCCCGCCCAATCCCAGAAGTATTACCTTGCCGAATTGGGGATCGGTCTTTCCGCCTATTATGACCTCTATTCCCCCCTTGGACATCTCCTGGACTATGACCTTGTATGGCTTGAGCGTCTGCGCTTTTGCCGTGAGGGATTTGAATGCCGAGCTTATCTCCTTATCCGTCTTAAGGTCCAGTGCGACAAGGCCGCTCTTTGATTTGTGAAGCGCTTTATCCGATATTACCTTCATGACTATCGGATTACCATCAGCCCTCTTTATCGCTTCTTCTGCCGAGCTGACATACCAGCTCCTTATGCTGCTGATACCATACTTCTTCAGAAGCTTCTCCCCTTCGAAATAGTCTGATAATGTCATATTATCTTCATCGATAATAGATATGCGACTGCTATTATAATTATTATTGCCACAGCTGCTGCTATGATCTTCTTGTTCATCGGTTTGCCGTGCAGATGTATCTCCTGAGGGGCACTTGGCTGGGCAGTTTGATTCGGAACCTGCTGGTCCGCCTGCTGCTGCGAGTCTGCATCGGGAACTTGGGGCTGCGGCATCTGGAAGCTTGTCTGCGTCTGCATTGCACGCATTGGCTGCATGGGCTGCTGCTGCGGAGAGGCTTTAAGGAAGCCCTGCTCAGTAAGGAGTATCTCAACATTTCCGCTCTTGAGCTCGTATGTCAGTAGGCTCTGCTTGCTCAGCTTATACAGGCGCATCGCAAGGTCCCTTGAGTTAAGGCTTATCGAACTTTGTATGTCCTTGGGAGAGCTCCTGCCGTTTGATATCTGTGTGAGTATGCTCTTGTCAAGATTGTCGAATGGCGTGGCTGACCGCTGGTCGGCCTCCCTGAGAACCGTTTTGCCGTTCTCTGTTACGGCTATCGAGTTAGGGCCTGGAAATATGGAGGTAAAGTCTATCAGGTCCTTCTGCTTTAAGGTCCCGGCAATGTTGGAAGCATCGAATATGCTTGCATTTATTGCGCTTCCGAATCTCTCCAGAGTAGTATCATCGGATATCTTCATAAGGCACGCAAGGTCAAGGAAGGTTACATCTTCAGCCATTTCACCACAGGTCGCTATCTTATTCTTTGAGAACACTTAAATATATTAATGGATACAATCTCCATGTTTCTGTTTTAGCAATGTGATTTATTTGAGGATGCGTTTTCTAGGCGGGGCCGGGGAGGTTGGCAGGTCTGCGTTTGTCATAGAGGATGAGAAGAACATACTGCTCGATTGCGGACTGAAGGTTGAGAACATAGCAGAGTATCCGCTTGAGATAGGAAAGGTGGACGCATGCATACTCAGCCATGCGCATCTCGACCACAGCGGCTATCTCCCTACCATATACAGGGATGCAAGCCCGCCCACATTCACCACTCAGCCTACTATGGAGCTCGTAGGGCTTCTCATAGAGGATGCGATGAAGATAGCAAAACGCAGGCATGACAAGCCAATATACTCGAGGGCTGATTTCAATGAAATGCTGTCGAAGTATGTGCCGTGCGAATACGGCCTTGAGAATGAATTTGACGATTATACGATAACGATGCGTGATGCAGGGCACATACTGGGCAGCGCAGTATCCTCAATAGAAAAGGCAAGAAGCGGGAGGACTCTTGCATATACCGGGGATTTCAAATTATGGGAGCAGACTTTGCAGAAAGGGGCCGACCCTGTAAAATGCGATATACTGGTGATGGAAGCGACCTATGGGAGCGGTGACCACCCTGATAGGGATAACCTGGTAAAGGGGTTCATAGAGGACATAAAGAGCGTCGTTGATAACGGAGGGACGGCACTAGTTCCGGTCTTTGCAGTAGGCAGGAGCCAGGAGGTCCTTGCGATACTTGAAGAGCATGGGCTTGCCGACCGGACCTATCTTGACGGGATGGCGAGGGCAGCTACCGAGATAGCGCTTGCCCATAAGCGCTTCCTGAAAAACGGCAGGCTTCTTGCCGAGGGTGTGAACAAGGCTTCTGTTGTGGAGATGCAGCATGCAAGGAGGAACGCGGTTAAAGGAGGCAAGATAATACTTACAACATCAGGTATGCTGACAGGGGGCCCTGTGCTTAATTATATAACGCAGCTTAACAGGAATTCAAAGATATTCCTTACAGGCTTCCAGGTAGAAGGCACTAACGGGCATAAGCTGCTGCAGGGTAAGCCGTTGATCATAGACGGGAAGAAGTTCAGCGTGAAGAATGAGGTTGGATTTTACGATCTGTCAGCACATGCAGGGAAGACAGAACTGAAGGAGTATGCAAGGCTATGCTCTCCTGAAGAGATAGTACTGGTTCATGGCAGCACCGAGAATATTGCCGCAGCGGCGGACAGCCTGTCAGCGGAAGGATTCAAAGTCCACACTCCGAAAGTAGGGGATACAATAGATTTTGAATTCTAAAGGGATTAGAACTCTTCTGAATCTGATCCGAAGTCCTCAGAACCGGAGCTTGCTGCGCTTCCCTCTCCTTTTTCCACTACCTCTATCTTTCCATACTTGCCTGCGGAGAGCTGTGGATTGCCCTTGTATTCGCTTACATAGCCATTGGTCACCTTTATCTTGTCTCCAACGTCTATAGCGTCTGCATCCTTCTCCCATAGTGAGAGTGTTATGCTACCCGTGTCGTCCTTTATAGTGGCACTTGAGACGGTAAGCTGCTTTCCGTACTTTGTTACTACGGTTCTTGTGGGCTGCTTGTCAACTACAGTTGCTTCTATTTCTACGTTGCCCACTCCTCCTTTGAGCTCATTGATTTTCATAGCATCACTGAAATTAGTATTTGATATTCTTATAGATAGTTATATTAACCTTTTTGCTGCGACGACATTCTCCGAGCGGATGCTTACGAGAGGTTTCAGATGGTGGTAAGGGCGCCGGTAGTCAGGTTTGTTCCAGGGGTCCCTATTGCCGCAGAGATTGCAGTCAGAATTGCTACTGTGAGTATGATGAGTATCACAACAGGGATTAGCCATGAGAGGACTGCTATTACTACTGAAACCTTCTGCATGCGCATCAGGCCTATTGTAAGAAGCACTATGCCCCATATCCCGAATATAAAACCTGCAGGGCCGATCAGTATAGAAAGCCAGGAGAATAGGATTGTTGGTATCGATGCTACTACCGCAGCAGTAAATGTCACGGAATAATCCTTTGTAAACTTCCTGAATATGAATTTGCCGAATAAATGGTAAATTCCTGCTCCGAAGAACAGGCCTATCATCTCTAGTATGAATACCGCAGCAAAGGCGGAAATGGCCCCTATTGGTCCCACTGCCGCATATCCTATGATTATGGCAGCTATCCCTGGAAGCAGTGCGAATGAGTAATAGAATTTGACTCCTTCTTCTATGGTCATGGGCTTGGCTGTTGATGGATGTATTGCCAGATTCCATGCGCTCTTTATGGAATTTATCACGCTGTCGAATAGGTTGTTTTGCATCCCGTTTTTCATACGAACCAACATATCTTACATGGTATTCCAATTAATAAGGTTTAGCGTGGCAGCAAAGCTAACCGTTGCTTCTACTCTGAGTAGATAGTTGGGGATTATACTCCGAACCATGCCTTTACGTTAGGCCTGGTCATGTAGTAAATAAGCAGCACGTCCACTATCAGACCGACTATGCTGAATACCGAACCTACCACTATGCTCGCCAAGCTCGATATGACTCCGAGTGCGTAGAGAATTATGCCTATCCACCATCCCCACTTGGCCCCTGTCCAGAAGCCGTATCCCACTACAAGAGCTATCAGCCCGAGCACTATGAAAAATATGCCTAGTATCGAGCCCAGTCCTGCAAAGGATGCGCTGAGGAGACTTCCTGCAAGAGCGCCAAGGAGTATTGTTAATATGCCCCCTACAAATTCCAGAATCGCAATAAGCGATATCAGAAGCGGCCTGTTGCCTTTAGGTGTGTTTCCCATGTCAACCAACTTTGATTAATATCGGATTTGCAATTAATAAAGCTTGTTGTTTCTCCCGCGCTGTTTTTCCGCCATGTTTAAATATCATGTTGAATTCATCTTGTGGTGATAAAATGACATACAAAAATTTGCAGAAGCTTAGCGGCAAGGAGGTATTAGAGTTTATCGAAAGAATACCTATGGAAAAATGGAATGGTATGATAACACCTGACAGAGAGCTGGGGTGCCATGCATACTATGAGATGAGCGGAACAGTCTTCCATGCTGAAATCTCAGGGATTAGCAGGAATCCTGATAGCCAGGCAAACCAATGTGGCGCAGAGATCTGGGTCGATGGATATAAGATAGGGGAATCGAGGAGCAAGGGATTGCAGGGCATATACAATGGAATAATGCAATGGAAAAGGGACAGGGACGATAGGTTTGTGGAGCTGCTGAGATTGGACAGAAAAGCGGTGCATGCGGAAACTACGGAGAGTGTCAGGAAGATGATTGGGAAGTGATTTTGACAGAATCAGGTGGAGACATGGCATATGTAGTGCAAAAAAGATTGGATGAGAAACAGGTAATAAGCATGGCGCAGAGGGTGCCGATAACCGCGTGGAGCGGGCAGGCCAAGTTTGCCGCATTTGAATCGTATAATGCATGCTTATCCGAGGCTGGAAATGATTTTGTGGTCCGGCTTACTAAAGAGACGCATGAGGAGAGGTCCTCTTCTAAAGGAGCGTACAGCCTGGCAGTGTATAAGATGCATATGCATGCAAACGGAGAGGTAGAGAATGTCTTTGCAGGCGGAGTGTTGAACAGCGATGCTGCAAAGAAGATCTTCAGTGACATTAGCATGCGGGATGCAAGAAGGCAGCTATTTGAGTAGGGCCTCTTTGAGCGACTTTATAGTGCCTGATGTCTTTATCGTGCATATGCCGAGCTTCCTGCCATTGATGCTTTTTATGAACGATAGCGCGAGCATTGTGCTCTCCTCGGAGCTTCTCTGCACTCTAAGTATGAACTGCTTCTCTCCTGCAAACATTATCTTCGGATTTGAATAGGAATAGCCGATAGTGCCTAGGACCTGCATTATCCTTGTTTGCAGCTCGGCCTGATTGACAATGTTTCCCATATCCAATGGTATGGATGTCTCCGCGAGTATGTACCTGTTCTTAATCCTTCTTGCCATAAAAAGAACCTAGCGTGCCCAGCGCTTTTTTTGCGTCTCCATCGAATCCGAGGAACTTTGCCAAGAGCATGAGCTGTTTTGCAGAAAGAAGCTGTTCGTCAGAAACTGCCAGGCTTATTGGACAGATATCCACCTTGAACTTCTTGCAGTAGTGCATCGTCTTCCTATAAAGGTATATCAGCTTCTGCTGCTGCTTCTGATCCGCATATATTACCGAATTGACATTGATGAAAAGCGTTTTGCTGTGCTCTGAAAGCATCGCTATGAGCTTGTTTGACGGCATGCCCTCCATCAGTATGCCAAGGGTATTCCTGTCCTTCAGGGATTTTATAAGAAGGCCTTCGTTGGATCCTGTGGCTATAGTCTTCCTTGTGAAGTTCTGCGCGGCAGGCTTCATCTCTATGTCACGGCCGCTTCTGAGCACCTTTGCAAAGCCCAGTCTCTTGGAAAGCTCTTCGCTCACTTCGATTCCTGCAATGTCATAGTACTTCAGGTGCCCACCTTATGAGAGAAGGGTTACTGCACGCCCTTGTATATCTCAGTTATCTTATCGTTGAGGGTCTTCTCCTTGTTCCTCAGTTCCGTATACTGCTTGTTTATCGAGTTTAGCCTCGCTTTTGTCAGTTCCGCCTTGTCATTGACGTCTGCAAGTGCCTTCTCCTTATCAGTCTCGACCATTATGCCGCCTATCGATGAATAGGTCTTGCCTGTTGCCTTCTCTAGCTGCTCCTTTGCTCCTGAGAGCTCGGCTTCCTGGGCCTTGAGCTGCTCGAGCTGCAGAGTGACTAACCGCAGCTGTTCCTGCGCTATCTGGTACTCCTTCGCAAGCTTCTCTATCTCCTTTTGTGGATTGCTTTGTGGTTCCATGCTTTCATCCTGTTAAAATGAGTACTATTATATCATAGCAAAATTATATAAGACATTATATCCAATCCTTACTGTTTGGCCTTGGCGATTGTTTGGAACTCAATGAGAGCAACCTGATAGAAGGAGAGCTTACCCTTAGGAAGATGCGCCTTACGAAGGAGGTGCTTGAGACAAAACGCTCTGCACTAAGGTGGCTTGCGCTCTCCCTCGGGATAATAAACCCTGGCGAGTCCAGGCTTTCCGCAGTAGCTGTTCTCGACGCAATGCTTAACTTCCAGTTCAACAGAAGAGAAGACCCGAAGGTTCCGGATCTGCTTGAATACATAAGCGTGAAGTGGGAGCCTATGAACGAGAAGACATTAAGATACCATCTCCTGCGCATGAAGAAGATGGGGCTTGTTGACAATTCAGAAGGCCGCTTTTACTTCAAGAGGAGTGCGGCTGCTCCCGGGATGGCCCATGAACCTTGGAACTTCAACATTTTCGAAAGCTATTATAAAGATGTATTCAGCAACATAAAAGAAGTATTGAAAGATATAAGCAGCAAGAACTAGCAGAGGCTACTTCTATGAAGAATGAGATATATTTATGGATTGCACTTTTCGTGATCATAGCAGTTGCAGCGCTATGGTACAGGTTCTACTACACCGCTTCGTACCAGCTCACGGTCTCTTTCAATAGAACATCATTGTCAAACAGCATTTACCCTTACCAGAATGTGGTTATGCCCATAGTGGTCAGCAATACCGGGGGCTCCGCCATATCTAACCTTGATTTTGGACTTTACATGAATGGAAGCCTGAAGAATACGTATAAGTTGGATATACCTGTAGGCAAGAGCGCGGTCATTCCTTTCAATTACACCCCTACGACTGCAGGAACTTACAATGTCTTGGTAGTTGCAGACCCTGGGAAGGTCTTTGATATAAGCGACAGGCAGCAGGCACAGGCTAATGCAAGCTTCACCGTGCTAAACAGCGAGGCACCGGCCCCTTACGAGTATATCAACGGCAACGGGCTTGTTTCTGGATCATATTCAACTCTTGGCACTACAGGGATCATAACCGACTCGTATCTTTACACAAACTATACCTTCTCCAAAGCCGCTTTCTCCAACATAAGCGCGCTTAACAATCTGCTTTATCCCATTACCGACATAGCAGGCGCATACATAAATGAGATGGCATATTCCAATGGATATTACGGGGGGGACAATTCCATATCCTCAATATGGATAAAGAGCTATATCGAGCCTTCGGCTTTCGCTTACGCGGTGAGCTATAAGGGCCTGCAGCACCATAACTTCAGCGTCAACGGAACCTCGGTGCTCTTTGCAAAGCTGAGCAACAGTTCAACGATGTGCAGCTGGTACAGCGGCGGATGGATAAAGATAATCGGTACGAACGGGACAGCTAACTGCACATCTGTAGTAAAGAGTCCTGCTTCTTTGCATTATGAACCAGTACTAAGCGGCATGGCATTTGCCAACAACACGATTGCATCAAATGCCACAAGCATAGGCAACTACTCGGAGTTCGTAGGCAATGTTTTCACGCAGGGCAGAATGCTCGAGCTTAACGACAGCGTGGACTATATACAGGTATCGACCAATCTCACCAATCCTTTCCTTGTATGCTATGGTGCCATTTACAACATATCTGACGTCTATCTCTGCTCCACATACAACCTTAATAGCGCAGGTAAGATAGGTAATTACTCTTTCGTTACGACACGCGCTTATCTAGGTAGCCTGAACTACACCGCATACTCGCTCTCTGCAACCTCTGACATATTGCGTTCCGTGCCAGAAGCCATCAGCATAATACAGGCAGCATCTTACAAAAACAGGGCTAAATCGTTGCAGTTCCTTCCTGGGATAAACAGCAACTGCGGTTTTGTCGAAGGTTTCAATTGCACAGACATCTCATTCATCAACAGCACGGTTCATTTCAAGATAAGGAACCTGTATAACAGCAGTGTTTCGCTCACTTCGGGGAGCTGCTTTGCTGAGGCGCCTTCCCATCTCTTCCAGAATATGAGTTATGTCCTTGGGCACAATGAATCGGCTAACGTAAGCATAGGATGCAGCTACTACAACGGGACAAGGATATACGGGGTCCCATTCAACCTCTATCTCGGGCTTACCGTCAATTACACCCTGAATAAGACAAGGTCGCAGGCGAATGGAAGCGCCTACATAGTCTAATCATGATGGATCCATTCTCAATCTTCCTGGAGAAGTACGGGACATTTACGGATATCCAGAAGAGCTCTTTCAAGGAAATAGAAGGCAAAAAGAACTGCATAATAGCTGCGCCTACTGGAAGCGGAAAGACGGAAGCTGTCTTCTTGCCGATACTAAGAATGGCCCAGGGCAGGGGCAGCGGCATCTTCGCGCTTTATATTACGCCGTTAAAATCATTGAACAGGGACCTGCTCAACAGGCTCTCAGCACTCTCTTCCGAATCTGGCGTGAGGATGGCCGTGAGGCATGGGGATACCTCATTGAAGGAGCGCGGAGAGCAGGCAAGGAATCCGCCCATGATAATGGTCACGACCCCTGAGACGCTGCAGAATCTCTTTTTGTCAAAGAGACTGCGTGATTCGCTGAAGAATCTGCAGGTGGTTGTAGTAGATGAATTGCATGAACTCTATTACAACAAGAGGGGGGCGCAGCTCTCGGTAGCCCTTGAGAGGCTTGAGGCGCTCGCCCCTGGTTTCCAGCGCATAGGCATAAGTGCGACGATAGGCAATGTTGATGAAGCGTGCA
Organism: Microcaldota archaeon; assembly: GCA_021817505.1. GTDB lineage: Archaea > Micrarchaeota > Micrarchaeia > Micrarchaeales > CABMGC01 > JAKAUU01. The sequence goes on from JAKAUU010000032.1 coordinate 36,501, forward strand.
GGTTTATCTTTTCCGAAAGGGAGCGCGTAGTAATCTCTTCTTCCAAGGAGAAGTCCTTTGAAATAAGTATAGAGATGCCTGCAAGGTCAGGTGATCCTGAGGGCATCAAGGAGTTCTTCAGCATAGACGATGCCGCAGCTGCAAGGATATACCGTATTGCCGCGATAATAAAGGATTCCGAGGCCACGATAGTATTCGCGAACACCAGGCAGGCTGTAGAGGCTCTTGGAAGAAAGCTTCTTTATCTTGATAAAAAGATGGGCTTTGGCCCTCTGAGCGTCCACCACGGTTCGATAGAGAAGGATGAGAGGATATCTACAGAATCAGGGTTCAAGGAGGGAAGGTTCAGGGCGATCGTAGCCACAAGCTCCCTCGAGCTGGGAATAGACGTCGGAGCTGTCAACTTTGTAGTACAGTACGGCTCTCCCAGGAGGGCCACAAGGCTTATACAGAGGATAGGCAGGGGAGGGCATAAGGAAGGGAGAGTGTCAAGGGGAGAGGTCATCGTCTCTGGAAATCTTGAAGCCCTTGAATCTGCGGCCATACTGGAAAATGCGCTTAACAACAGGTTTGAGAGGAGCTCGATAGAGGAGAATCCTTATGACGTTCTTGTAAATCAGATCAGCGGGCTTGCCCTTGAATACGGCGAGATAGATTCTGATGCTGCCTTCAGGATCATTTCAGGCGCATCGAGTTTCAGGAATCTGGAGAGGAAAAAATTTGACCAGATAGTCGCTTTTGCGGAGAGTATTGGGTTGATCAATCTGCGTGAGGGCAGGATCTCCATTGGAAAGAGAAGCCGCAGGTATTTCTATAAGAACATTAGCGTGATACCCGAGGTCTCGCGTTACCCCGTCAAGAATGCAGTTACTAACAGGATAATATCATACCTTGATGAGAAATTCGTCTATTCCAACATAGATGAAGGTTCTTATTTCATAAGCAAGGGCATGCCGTGGAAGGTAATCAGCATAGAAGATGGAAGCATCTTTGTGGAGCCTGGGGAGAAGGTCGAAGCTACTATCCCGGACTGGGAGGGAGAGGACATACCTGTATCTAAGGAGGTTGCCTCTAGGACATATGAATTCATTGAAGACGGAGTAGGAAGGTCTTCAGCATTCTTCTCAAAAGAGGCCTTTGCAAAGGTAAGAGAGTTCATAGAAAAGCAGCGCTCCTTCTTCGTCCCCGGAGAGAAGAGAATTGTCATAGAGGAGCTTGAGGATTATGCGATTGTATACGTAGCTCTTGGGAAACTGGGCAACGAGCTGCTTGCAAGGCTCCTTTCGTATGTCTGCTCTTATTCGTCGGGAGGGAGGGTTAGCGCAAAGGCAACGCCTTATGCGATCGTGCTCGAATTCGGGCTTAACTTCAGGAAACCGGATATAAAGAATGCGCTTGAGGAGATTGCGCAGATGGAAAGGCTTGACTCTTTTGAATTCATAAGAGGCTCTGACCTTTTCAGGTACAGGTTTGTCAAGATAGCAACTCTGTTCGGGATAATAGACAAGGGGGCGAAGGTCGGGAGGGGAGCGATTGACAGGGTGATGAACTTCTATGAGGGCTCGGTTGTGATTGAGGAGGTTGTCAGGGAACTCGGTAAGAATTATTTTGATCTTGAGGCAGTCCAGGGCCTTATAGACGGGCTAAGGTCCGGCAGGGTGAGCATGATGCTCAAGTATTCGACTGGATCTCCGCTTACGCGCGAGATAATACAATCCGCATACAGCTATTCGGAGCTGCTCTCGCCCGAATTCGGGAAGGAAAATGCTGTAGACAGGCTCAAGGAGAAGCTTGCGAAGGAGAGCCTGCTTATGCTCTGCAGCTTCTGCGGCTATGCATTTGAAGAGAAGATGGACTTTGACAGTGATAAGGAGATACGGTGCACACGCTGTGGCAGCCCGATGGTAGTGATATATGGAGATGATAAAGCTGCTGTCATAAAGAAACGGATTGAGGGCAAGCCGTTGAACAGAGGTGAAGCGAAGCTCTATTCCAGTATAGTCAAGGAAGCCGGTCTTATCGGGGAGTATGGCAATAGGGCAACGATAGCCCTTTCGGTCTACGGCATAGGGGTGGATACTGCCGCGCGGGTCCTCAGGATGCTTAGAAAGGATTACAAGGAGTTCTTTGTAGACGTGCTTGAAGAGCAGAGGAAGTTCATAAAGAACAGGAAGTTCTGGAACGGCTAGGCCTCTGCCTGCGGAGCCGGTTCATTCTGATGCTCCTCGTTCAGTATGATGCAGTCTATTATCCTTGTTCCTGATTCCGTCTTCATCAGTCTGACTCCTGAGGCTGCCCTGCCGGTGACCCTTATTGAAGACGTGGGTATGGTTATGCTGATTCCTTTGGAGTTTATCAGTATTGCCTGCTGCTCATGAGCCATATACAGCGCCTTTGAGACATCGCCGGTCTTATCGGATATCTTCAGGTTTATGATCCCTTTGCCTCCCCTGTTCTGGGTCCTGTACCTTTCTATCTCAGTGATCTTCCCATATCCTTTTTCGGCGATGGTGAAGACGCTGCCGAATTCGCTCGCCGCTATGATGTTTGTTACCGTATCGTTCTGCCTGAGTTTTATTCCGCGCACGCCGATTCCCGTCCTGCCTATCGTTCGTAGCTTGCTCTCTTCGAATTTGATGATCTTTCCTTTCTTTGTGGATATGAGT
>JAKAUU010000013.1 GCA_021817505.1 Microcaldota archaeon
TGGTAGCGGCCGATGCCGTAGGGAACGCCGCCCTGTTCCTGTCTGAAAGGGAGAAGAGCATAAGCCTTGCCAAGTATTTCGATGCAGCATTCAACTCTCACATACCCCAGGTACTGATAGACAGGGAAGGGAAGGTCGTAAAAGCCAACAAGAGCTATGCCAACCTTTTCGATTACTCCGTAAGGGAAGCGCTAGGGGAGAGCTTTGCCCAAAATCTCCAGATCGATGCGCAGAAGGTAAAGGGCCTTTTTTCAGGCATAAGGATAGTGTCAAAGGCCACTGACGGAAGGATCTTCATGATAAAGGGCAGCCCTGTCAACGAGAGGCTGGAGCATCTTGTCATCCAGGATGTTACCGATTCCATGAACCTTGAGCAGAGGATGGAGCTTGCGCAGCATAGCAGGAACGACGTATTGATGGTTATCTCGGAAGATATGAAGATAAAATGGATAAGCAGCAATATCCTGGCAGTTGCCGGGGTCAGCCCGGACAGCATGATAGGCGCCGATTTTTCAAGGATAATTGCCAGCAAGTCTAATGCTGCAAAGATTATCATACCTGAAAAAGGCGAATGCCTTACCGATATAAGGATCAGCACAGGCAGCGGCGCCGATGTGGAAATGTCAGCAAGGCTGTACAGGTCTGGAGATTCCATATGCTGCATACTTTCAAAGGATTACGAGAGATACCTTACAGAGCTTAATTCGACGTTCGAGCAGGTTGTCGAGATCTCAAACGACGCAGCGATAAAGATAGATGAAAACGGGCTTATAATCTGGGTAAACAAGAGCCTGGAGAAGATACTGAAGTATACGCGGGAAGACCTTGCGGGCAAGCCGGTCACGAACATTTACGACGGCGGTTCGGGCCAGAAGCTCAGTTCATACATATCCATAGCCAAGAGGAACGGCATAGTGACCGACCTCTTTGCGAATATGAGGGCAAAGAACAGCGACGAGTCCGTGCCTTTCAGGCTGAGCATAAAGAAGATAAACGAAGGCCAGGGAAGCAACATCAACTTTCTAATAATAGGGAAGGAGCTTGCGACAAAGATACGCGCCGACGAGCTCCAGGACGAGATAGACAAACAGCTGCGGGAGCTGGAGAGATACAAGGCCGAGAGCGATCTCAAGACCCAATTCATATACAACATCTCGCATGATCTCAAGACGCCGATAACAAACATCAAGGGATTCTCCACCCTGCTATACAGGGGCGAATTCGGGGCACTTACCGAGGAGCAAAAAGGTTACCTGAGCATAATAATGAATGAGCTCGACAGGCTGATGTCATTGATAGGCCAGATATTGGACGTGGCGAAACTGTCGTCAGGCAAGGTGACTCTTGACCTGCAGCAGGTAAAATTCGGCGAACTGCTCGAAAGCCCGAGCATAAAAGCGTTCGAAGAGGTGTGCAAAAATAAAGGCATATCCTTCAAAACGCATGTGGATTACGATGTTCCGGAGATCACTGCGGATCCGAACCGGCTGATACAGGTCCTTGTGAACCTTATAGGTAATGCCTGGAAATTTACTGAAACCGGGGGCATAGAGGTTATCGTAACAAGATCCTCTAAAAGCAGCAAATACGTAAGGATAGCGGTAAAGGATACCGGCATAGGCATAGCGAAGGAGGAAAAGGCCAAGGTATTCAAGAAGTTCTTCCAGGTGCACAGGAAGGACATGAAGATGCAGGAGGGTGCGGGCACGGGCCTTGGGCTTTCAATAACCAAGGAGATAGTCAACCTTCATGGGGGCAGGGCCGGCGTCGAGTCCGAACAGGGCAAAGGAAGCGAGTTCTGGTTCACAATACCTTTCAGCCCTAAATCCAAAAAGAAGTACAGGAAAGCGGATCAGGAAAAAAAGCTCAAGGTATGAGTGCAGCGCACGCATTCCCTATCGAATCCTGGGAGCTGTAATATGAAAGAACCTGCGAGTATGTCTGCCCGCTGAAGACCCCTTCGAACGAATACGTTATTGTAACGTTGGAAGGATACGCGAACTGCGCTGAAAGCGCAGCTTTGGATCCGAGAAGCTTAGACACGGTGCTATAAGTTATATTGTAAGTCCCTGCGGATACCTCTGAAACTGAGTAGGTGATCTCGTAAGGGGTGACCTTGCTCACATTCGCATAGGTATTCTGCCCCGAAGGTGCAGTATGCTGCGTAGAGATGAACGTCTGGTTGTATAGCGAAGGGGTGCATGACTGCGTATTCTTGTAAAGCGAAGCATAATCCGTTATCAAGGTCCCTACGCTGCTCTTGTTAAAGGCGGCTACTGCAAGCGCGCTAGTATTGACTGTCGTGGTTGGGACGCTTGTAGAGACCGAGGTAGACCCGGCAGTAGTGCTCGATGCTATTGTGGAAACTGTCGTCCCGGAAACCGAATTCCCTGTGGATATCCTAAGTCCTGCGGGAATCTGAACTATGGATAAAAGAGCTCCTGTGGCATTGGAGGATACCACCCTTACCTCTATATCTGCATACTGGGATCCGCTAACGCTCACATTTTCGGTCTGCCCCTTTTGTATGCCCATGCTTACAGTCTGCCCCTGGAAGATAGGTATGCTGCTAAGATAAAGATAAGCTGCGGAAGGCGTAGAGTAATTCAGGTAAACGGCGAACTGCTCTCCGTTGTTCAGCATCAGATTCTGTGCAGAGCCTTTCTGCAACGCAAAAGTATAATTCTGGCCTATCTGCCTGGAACCGCTGCCTGAAGAGAGCACCGCGTATGCTGCCACTACTACGATTATTACAACTATCGCCGCAAGCAATGTCCTTCCATTCCCCTTTCTGCCCGGATGGTGCATCATAGTATGGTGGTGCTTCCTGAATCCCATGCTTTAGATTTATACGCATGCATTTTAATAGCTTACTTGTTTCGCTTGACACAAACTGCCATCCGATCCTTTTCCATACGCAGCAACAGCGCAGAAAGCCGATTGTGCAGAAGCGGTCCATGTCCCACTGCAAGGGAAACTTATCTCAAAGCTAGACATTTTCTGCACAAAAACTTACACAAGGAATATATAACTTATATCATAGATGTATATCGGCGATCAGATGGACGGCATAGAATCAGTGAAATCGGATATAATATCGATAATAAACGACAGGCAGCAGGTTACCTACAACGAGCTGCAGGGGCTCACCTCTTCTCTTAAGATAAGCGAATCTGTTTTGAAAAAGGGCCTCGAGGAGCTAGAGGCTGCAAATGCAATAGCATCGAGAAGCAGCGGCGGCATACTGACATACTACATGCTGCAGGACGAGCAGGTCCTAAACAGAGTGATGATAGTAGAGGATGACAGGAACATAAACAAGCTGATGGCACTCTCCGTAGGCAAGGGCTTTGACATAACCCAGATATACGACGGGAAGGAGGCTATGGGGAGGGTCAAGCTCGAGAAGCCCGACCTCGTAATACTGGACCTGATGCTACCGGGCGCCGACGGCCTGGAAATATGCCAGTCGATAAAGACAAATCCTGTGCTCAGCGGCACCACGGTCATAATAGTCAGTGCGATGGATGCGACGTCAAACAGGTTCAAGGGCATAAAGTACGGCGCAGATTATTACATAAAGAAGCCATTCGACCCTACGGAACTGCGCAACCTCGTAACCATCTTCCTGAAAAAGAAGGGAAAGAGGTTCGACCCGCTCATAGACCTTCCTAATGAAGAGAAGATATCTGCGGCTATAGAGAAAGGAGTAAAGGCTGCAAACGATTATGAGATAGGCAGGCTGAAGGTCGACGGCCTTGCGGAATTTGCAGGCAGGTTCGGACCAGATTCCGGAATTACGATATTAAGGCTGGTATCTCAGCTGATACAGGACAACGTACGCGAATCCGGAGGCTCCGTCTTTGTAGGGTTCCTGGATGCGGACGATTTCGTCATAGCGGGAGAGAGGTCAAAAGTGGCAAAGATGGCAAACAGCATGTCATCAGAATTCAATTCTGTGCTTCCATTCATATACCAGAACGAGGGCTACAAGCCCATAGAGCTCGGAATAGAGGATACCTACGGGATGGAGGTGCCTAAGATGAAGCTGGTGTACTCTCCTATAGAGAAGAACGACCTTAAGGAGAGAAGGTCTGAGATACTCAAGAGCAAGAAGAATGACAACCTCATAGGCTCATATACCTACGAGGAGCTCAGGCGCATGCTGGGCAGCAATGACCTTGACGTGATAATAACAAGAGACCAGAACGGAGTAAGGCTATCAATAGGGAAGGGCAAGAGGTAAATAGGATCTTATCTCTTCCTTGCCTTTTTAGCAGCCTTTTTGCCAGCTTTCAGCTTCATGCTCTTCTTGGATTTCACAGCACCATGGTTCTTCGGCTTCTGCCTTAGCACCTTTCGCTTCAAGAAGCCCAGCTTTCTTACCACCGGATTCTGGGGCTTCGCTTCAGAGGAGCCCAGAAGGTTTGCTATATGGTCCTCCTGCTCAGGCCTGTCCGTAGAGCTGCTGCTCAACGCCTCGCTCTCGATGATGCCCTTCTCCAAAAGCTTATATATTTGCTGAGACTTATTAAAAGCCTCGAAGCTAGCTGACTTTTTACCTTTATTTTTCTTAGCGGACATTAAATCCCTAACCAACCTTTACAATTAAGCGCATATCACGTTTATAAATTTATTCTATAGTTATAGTGTGTCCCATGATACGAGTGTTAGAACAGCAATTCAGCGTGGAAGAGAGCCTTGACAGCCTTAACCTGTTCATCAGGAAGTGGTTTGTCTCCAAATACAAGGAGCCGAGCCCCCCGCAGAGGTACTCCTTCAAGCTTATAAAAGAGGGGAAGAATATACTCGTAACCGCTCCTACCGGCAGCGGAAAGACCTTCTCCGCGTTCATGGCTGTCCTTAGCGACCTTATGAACATGTCATTGGCAAACAAGCTGGAGGAGAAGGTATACTGCATATACGTCTCTCCATTAAGGGCTCTAAACAATGATATATACAGGAACCTCAACGAACCGCTTTCCGAGATATACGCAAACCTCAACATAGACGTGAAGAAGATCAATGTGGGCATACGCACCGGTGACACTCCTACAAAGGAGAGGCAGAAGCACCTTGCGCATCCTCCAAACATACTTGTAACGACCCCTGAGAGCCTTGCCATACTCCTTAATTCCCCAAGATTCATGGAGAACATGAAGGATCTGAAATACTTCATAATAGACGAGCTCCATGAGCTGGCAAACAACAAGCGCGGAGTGCATCTCTCCCTTTCGATGGAGAGGCTTGCAGAGGCGATAGGGCACGACTTTGTAAGGATAGGCATGGGTGCAACGCTGCATCCTATAGAAGATGCGGCAAGGTTCCTGGTAGGCTACGACAATAAAGGCAATGAGAGGGAGTGTTCGGTAGTGGATGCGACCTGGAACAAGAAGCTCCAGTTCATTGCAATGTCCCCTGTAAAGGACATAATGAACGCGAAGGACGAAGAGATAGAGAAATCCCTTTACACTACGATGAATTCCATAATAAAGAAGAACAATACCACTCTCATATTCACAAATACTAGAAGCGGAACCGAAAGAGTCGTCTACAACCTTGCAAAGAGGTACAAATACGGGAATGAGCATATAGCCGCGCATCACGGCTCCCTTTCAAGGGAGACGAGGCTCGGCGTCGAGGAGATGCTAAAGAAGGGAAAGCTCAAGTGCGTAGTATCTTCGACAAGCCTGGAGCTCGGGATAGACATAGGCTCGATAGACAACGTGATACAGCTTGGCTCTCCGAAGAGCGTTGCAAGAGTGGTGCAGAGGATAGGGAGGAGCGGGCACGGTTTTGGCAATCCTGCCATAGGGGAGGTAATAGTGACTAACAGGGACGACCTTGTAGAGTGCTCGGTAATGCTTGATTCCGCGATAAAAAGGCATTTGGATTCATTCAACACTCCCAAGAACGCCCTTGACGTTCTCTCACAGCACATAGTTGGCATGGCGCTCAACAAGAAATGGGACATCGATGAAGCATACAATGTCATACGCCAATCCTACCCTTATCATACACTGGAGAAGCAGGACTACATGTCTGTAATAAGATATCTCTCCGGGATGTATGTCGGCCTGGAGAGCAGAAGGGTCTATGCAAAGATATGGTATGAAGAGAAGGAACACTCATTCGGGAGGAGGGGCAAGCTTACAAAACTAATATACTATCTGAATCTGGGGACAATACCTGACGAGGTATCCATAGATGTTGTAACAAAGGAGAATAAGCATATCGGAAACATAGAAGAGGAGTTCCTCGGAAGGCTGAAACCAGGAGACATATTCGTTCTTGGCGGAAGGGTCTACAGGTTTGAATACTCAAGGGTAATGAAGGCGTATGTGACGGACGCTTCAGGGCAGGCCCCAACAATACCACCCTGGTATTCCGAACAGCTTCCTCTCACATATGAGCTTGCGGTCAACATCGGACGCTTCAGGGCAAAGTTCACAGAAGCGGTATCAAAATCCGCAAAGAAGGAGAAGCGGCTGATAAACAAACTCTCGAAAAGCACCCTTGAGGCCAACAAGGATGCACAGAAGATACTCGACGATATGCCCATAGATGCAAATGCGAAGAACTCTATCTTCAGCTACTTTATGGAGCAGCTTCTCTTTGCAGGCTACGTGCCAAATGACAAGTTCCTGCTGATAGAGCAGAGCTTCGATGAGGAAGAGGAGAGGAACCTGATAATATTCCACTCTTTGTACGGGAGGAGAATAAACGATGCCCTTTCAAGGCTCTTCGGCATAAGCATTGCGGACAGGCATGATGCAGAAGTTGGCATAAACATAACCGACAACGGTTTTGTGATAATAACCCCTGAAGACGTAAAGGTAACGGACAAGGAGATACACAAAATCATACGCGAATTAGGGAGTGCAGACCTTTACTCCATGCTCAAGGCGAATATAAGGAGGACGGAGATGATGAAGAGGAGATTCAGGCACTGCGCCGCAAGGAGCTTCATGATATTAAGGAACTACCGGGGCATAAAGATAGGCGTAAGGAAACAGCACATAAACTCCCAGGCTATACTAAAGGCGGTTGAGGAGATGGATCCAAACTTCCCGATATTAAAGGAGACATACCGCGAGATATTCGACGACCTGATGGACCTTCCAAGGACCACAAGGATAATCAGGGAGCTTGCCGAAGGGACAATAGGGTACAAGGTAATATCCAGCGATATACCATCGCCTTTCTCGCACATGATGCTGACCTTCGGAGAAGCCGATGTCATAATGATGAGCGACAGGAGAAAGCATCTCAGGGAGCTCAGGAAACAGGTGCTTGCACGTCTGAAAGAAATGTCAAAATGATGGAGATATACAAAGGAGTATACATAGTGGGCGGAATGCCGCTGCTATTCATAAAAAGGCTCAATGCTCTCGCCTGCTCGGACCTTCATCTGGGCTATGAGGGAGTGATGGCGGACAAAGGCATCTTCCTCCCAAAGACAAATCTAAGCAGGATAGAGCGCATGCTGAAAAAGGGCATACAGATTACCGGAGCAAAAAAACTGATAATCGATGGAGACATAAAGAACGAATTCTCAAAGGTGCACATGGAAGAATTCAACGAATTCCGTGAGTTCGTAAACTTCCTGAAAGAGCTAAACATAGAGGAGATACATCTTGTAAAGGGCAACCATGACAATTTCATAGACAGGTTCGAGAAGCCGTTCGGCATTAAGATATACAGGCAGGAATTCCTTCTTGATGACGTGTTATTCTTCCACGGCGAAGAGCTGCCATATTCAAAAAAAGGCAGGCTCCTTGTCATGGGCCATCTGCATCCTGCAGTTGGTATATTCAATAGCCTGGGGATAAGGGAGAAGGTCAAATGCTTTTTGTACGGTAAGACAAAGGACAAAAGGGACATAATCATACTCCCTGCAATGAATTACTTCTCGGAAGGCATAGATGTAAACATGAGCAGGATAGACGACACTCCTATATTCAGAAGCATGCTCGACATATGGTCCATGCAGGTTGCCGGCATAGACTATTCCGAAGCGGTAAAATTCGGCAGCGTGAAGGAGCTTGCGGATATTTTATGAATGTGCAAGGAGATATTCCTCTGCAGTCCCGTCATCTAGTGGCCAAGGATAGCGGGCTTTGGACCCGCTTACGCCAGTTCGAATCTGGCCGGGACTATCAAATGATGAGACGAGGTATTTCTGATTGGTGATGAAAGAGAGTCTCTGAACTCAGTATGACTTTGCGAAGTTGGCTGCTATCTCTGCCTTCTTGCCGCAGTATATGCACTTGTCGGCGTGCTTAGGCTGTTCGACAGGTATATTGATTATCTTAGTGCCATACTCTTCCTTCATCTTGAGTTCACACTCGGTGTTTCCGCACCAAGGAGCGCTGATTATCCCTCCCTTTTCCTTCAGTATGCTTTTGAACTCATCCAGCGTATTCACAACATGGATGTGCGACCTTAGGAACTCATCCGCTTTCCTGTAGAGGTCCTCCTGCATCATTTCGAAAATTTTTGAGATTGAACCATCTATCTCGCTTATTTTTACCGCCTGCTTTTCACCGGTATCCCTTCGGGTAAACATGACGGAATCATTCGCGATATCCTTCTCTCCTATCTCTATTCGCAGAGGCACGCCTTTGAGCTCCCATTCATTGAACTTGAAGCCTGGAGAATAGCCTTCTCTGTCGTCGAATCTGACCCTGAACTTTCCCTTGATCGATTCATATATCTTGACCGCGTGCGCGTTTACTGCTTCCTGGTTGTCTTTTTTGTAGATAGGCACTATGACTACCTGTATATATGCGATCTTAGGAGGTATTACTAGTCCCTTATCGTCACTGTGCGTTGCGACCATCACGCCGAATTCCCTTGTAGACAGCGCATATGTTGTTTGGAAAGCATACTCCTGCTTCCCCTCCTTGTCCAGGAATTTTATGTCAAACGCCTTTGAGAAATTCTGTCCGTCGTAGTGATGGTCCGGGCCTTGCAGTGACCATCCGTCAGGCATTATGTGCTCTATGCTGTAGGTCTCTACGGCTCCTGCGAATTTTTCATATTCTGTCTTCTTGCCCAGTATTCCTGGCAGCGCCAGATACTCCTTAAGCACCTTCATATATATGGAGATTATCCTCTCTCTTTCCTTCAGGGCTTCTTCACTGGTGGCAAATACGCTGTGCCCTTCATTCCAGAGAAACTCCCGTGAACGCAAAAACGGGGTAGAATGCTTGAATTCCCACCTCAACACGCTATTCCACTGATTGTATCTGAGAGGTAGGTCTCGCCATGACCTTATCCATTTTGAATAACTGGCATACATTATAGTTTCTGATGTGGGTCTCACTGCGAGCCTTTCCTCCAATTCAGTATCTCCAGTATGGGTTACCCACGCGACTTCCGGAGTGAATCCCTTAAGGTGCGTCTGCTCCTTTTTCAGGAGCTTTTCAGGTATCAGCATAGGGAAGCAGCTGTCTTCTATCCCGTCACTCTTAAACTCCTTGTCAATCGCTTCTACAACCTGTTGCCATGCGCCATATGCCAATGGCTTGTATACGATGCATCCAGAAACTTCACTGTAGTCTACAAATCCCGACCTTATCAGTACCTGTATGTACCATTCTGAGAAGTTTTCGGCCTTTTTTGCATCTATGCTTAATACTTTGTCTTCTGCCATTCAAGTACCTGTCTCAATGTCACGCTATACCTCTACGCCATACCTTTTAAGCTCTTTCTGTAAATCAGTTATCCCCTTGAAATGTATTGCGTTCATACCTGCCTTTCTTGCTCCCTTTACATTAACTTCCATATCATCTATGAAGATTGCCTCGCCTGGCTTTATCCTTAGCTTTCTTATCGCTTCCAGGTATATCCTTTTGTCCGGTTTGGATATCCCGAAATAGCATGAGGCCAGTACAAACCTGAATATGCTGTAGTCTATAAGCAGTTTTGCATACGCATATCTTGACTTGTCAACGTTTGTTATGCATGCGACCTTGTATTTTTTGCTGAGCCCTGCTGCAAGCGCCACCATGTCCTTCTTCACCTTGCCGTTGTCGTAAAGGAAGCCAGGCCATTTTACCTCCGACTCTTTTATCCCGAACCTCTTCGCTATCCTGCTGTCGAATTCATGCTTGGTCATGCTGCCCGTCTCGTAGTCTACAAGAAGCGATACTATGAATTTGCGCACTACCGGCTCCCCAACATTGGTCAGCCCCTCCATCTTCCTGAAGTACTTATAATTAACAGCGTCGATAAGCACTCCGCCCATGTCAAATATTACCGCTTTTATTGCCATAAATCAATCCCTTATTATAGACCTTATTATTATCTTTGCATGCTCCCATTCCGAAAGCCTGCGCAAGGAGTATTTCATCCACTCCTCTCCATAAGGCATGTAGATGTTCATGTTTTCTCCTGACCATGCGAGCTTTGACGCAAGCGAAGGCCTGATTCCTTTCAGCATGCCGAATAGTACCATTTTGTTATTCTCCCTTTCTTTCTCCATTGCAATCTTTATAATACTCTCATCATGAGTTGCTATCATGAAGTCCTTTGAATGTGCAAAAAGATAATCCATGCACGTGAGGTAATTTCTGTAGACCTCCACTTTCTCGCCAAACGCTATCGTTGATGGATATTTGTATGCGCCTTTTACGAGTCTTACTCTCCCATTCCGCTTTGCTATCCTTTTGACATCACCAAAACTTCTTTTCAGTTTTGCCTGTATGCATATCCCTGTGTTTCTGTACCTCTTGCAGTGCTTAAGATAAGCGTTTATCGTAGCATCAACATACCTGTACTGTTCCATGTCAAGCCATACGGTTATTTTGTACCCGGAGGCTTTTTCCAGTATTTCAGAATAGTTCTCCAGGAAGTATCTGTTGCTTACTGCAATTCCAGTCTGCGTAGGTTTTACCGCTATGCTCCCTTTTATCTTTCGTTTGTGCATACTCTCTAACAGCTTCAGTATCTCCTCCTTGTTCTGTTCCACTGCCCTCCTGCTCCTCAAGTCCTCCCCAAGGTAATTCATAATCACATTTTCCTTATTGGAATTATACGATTCCGCTTCTCGCAGCGCATGCTCCAGGTTCTCCCCGGCAATCCACTTCCTCGCAATAAGCATCCCGAGGCTGTCTATAATCGTCATTTTGTCAGCATAGCTACATTACAACAAATTTATATAATACTCCTTGTGAATATTATGTGTCTGTTCAGGGGTTGTTGCGTAACTTGGCAGCGCGGCAGGCTCCAGATGTTTATAATCCAATGAGCCTTTAGGCAATGATGAGGATCTGGAAGTACCGAATAAATATGAAGTAACCTGCAAGTTCGGGTTCAAATCCCGACAACCCCAAGCCTTTTTCCGCTTTTGTTTCAGGTTTTTTAAAATAAAAGGATGCTTATTAAACTCTTACGATGTTAATGGATAATATGGACTTCCTTTACGTTCTTGGCACGGCAGGCTCGGTTCCTCCGAGCAACTCCAGTAACATCCCCATAGCCCCGACAATAACTCTTCCTGCGGGGATAAGCCCTACTGCGTCAACATCAGCGCAATCACTGGTGCCGATACTGCTAATAGTGCTGCTAGCTGTTCTAATAGTCGGATTCATACTTTACCGGAGGCACCTTAAGGAAAGATACTGACAGGGATCAGGCATTATAAGTGGATCCTTGCTCAGGTGCAACGGCATTATGCTTCTTATCATTCCCTATGTATGCTACGAATTCATCAGACTTAACCTTCTCCCCGTGCACCGCATAGACATTCTTCAATCCTTTGAAAGATTTTATGAAGTTTACAAGGTGCGGCCTGTCTGCATGGGCCGATATATGGAAGGTATTTACCTCAAGCCCTATCTTTATCTTCTTTTCCTCTATCTGTATCTCCTTCTTACCGTCAAAGAGCTCTCTTCCAGGAGTTCCTACCGCCTGATATCCTACAAGCACGAGCTTGTTGTTTGACTCTTTTGCAAGCGTCTGCAGGTAGTTGATGACCGGGCCTCCGGTAAGCATGCCGCTGGTAGTCACTATTATGCACGATTCGCTGCTGTTTATTATGTTCTTGCGCTCCCCTCTGGTCTTTATGACGTTGAAGTTCGTGCTCTTGAACGGATCATCGTCATTCATCAGTATCCTTTTCTGCAGCTCATCCCTGCAGTAGATCACATTATGCCTGTGTATGCGCATGGCCTTGCCTATCATCCCGTCTATGTATATCGGCACCTTCTGCAGCCTGCCTGACTTCATGTAATCGTCAAGAAGCAGCAGTATCTCCTGCGCCCTTCCCACTGCGAAGCTTGGGACAATTGCCTTGCCTCCTCTGGTTATCGTATCGTTCAAGCTGTTTACCATGAGGTCCATAGTGGCCTTCTCCGGCTTGAATATATCATCTTTACCGCTGTATGTGCTCTCAGTAATTAGGGTATCGGCTTTGAGGCCAAGATTTGTCGCAGGCTCAAGCAGCTTGCTAGTAGCGAGGTTGAAGTCCCCTGTATAGAGCAGTCGCGACTTGTCAGAAGCGACCTCTACCATTGCACTTCCCAGTATGTGGCCTGCTGAGAGCAGCCTGAATCTAAGGTTCTTAACCCTGAATTCGTCCCCATACTCCACCATCTTATGCTTCTTCTGCATCGCCGACAGGCCCTGTTTTGTAACCTGTTCAGGATTTGACAAACGCATATAATCGCTTATAAGAACGTTTGTAAGCTCGAACGTGGGCTTTGTAGCAAAAGTCGGGCCGTCGTAGCCCATGGAGTACATATGCGGCAGGTAACCGCTGTGGTCCAGATGGGCATGGCTCAATACCACTCCATCCACTCCCTTAACCGTCTCTTTATCCAATAATGGAAATTCTATAGTCTTGCCGAGCTTTATGCCTGCGTCAAGTATAACCTTCGTACCGTCTTCTTCTATCATTATGCAGCTTCTGCCGACTTCACCGGCAGCGCCAAGGAATGTTACTTTCAATTCATCACCGAACTATCTTCTTCTTTTTTGCTTTCTTCTTTGTTTATTATGGCGATGTCGGCTATGCTTATCTCCTGCGGCTTCTGCTGGTGCTTTTCGTCACCACCGTGGTGCTGAGGTCTTCTCCTCCTCTCACCGCCGCTTATCCTTCTCATCTCGTTGTAATAATCATCAAGCTTCTTGTTGGATTCCTTAAGCTGTTCGACCATCGTCTCTATCTCTTTATTCATTTCTTCTATTCTCTTGTCTATGAACTCTACCTTCTTCCTGAGCCTGTAGCTCTTGGTAGCCTCGTTCAATTCTTTCTCTATCGCGTTTCTCTTCCTTACAAGATCCCTTTCAGCATCAAGAGTGAATGCTTCCGTGGATATCCTGAAATCTATCTCGTTCTTCCTTCTTCTGAGGAACCTTATGTCCTTAGTCTTCTCCTTGCTCAACTGCGCCAGTTTAGAGAGTGCGGCCTTCTCATCAAGCTTGTAGAGCATCCTGCGTTTGGTCGCCCTTATGGAGTTGGCTATGCCTGCCCCCTTGGTTCTCTCTGCCTCTATCTCTTTCCTGAGCTCGTCCGTACGGCTCATCTTCTCCTCCTTATGCTCTAAAGGAACTGCATCCGCAGCCTTCTTGTCGTTTCCGTTCTCAATTCCGCTCAGTCTATCGCCTGTTTTGACAAAAGTAGCTTGTAAACATCTATCAGTTTGTCCGTCATTTTCTCCGAAGAGAAACCGCGCCCAGTCTCGAGTGCGTTTTTAATATAAGGTTTAGTATCATTTAAAACCTTATCTATTTTCTTGGAGCACTGCCTGTAATCGCCCGCACGGAACTTTTCCCCGTTGAAACCGTTCTTTATCAGCTCCTTTGTCGAGAGATAATCCGCTCCTATGACGGGTTTTCCGCATGCCATCGCCTCTATCGAGACGATTCCCTGGGTCTCAAAAGTGGAGGGCATGCACACAAGGTCCGAAGAGGCATATACCTCAGGGAGCGTCTTCTGGTCGACAAATCCCGTGAAGTGCGTCCTGTTCGCTATTCCCAGCTTATGGGCGAGCTCTTTGTAATATGATTCCGCAGGGCCTTTGCCCGTGATCAATACCTTCACATGCTCATCCTTTTGCATGAGCAGCTTAGAGGCCTTCAGCATAGTTTCTATCCTCTTCTCCGCAGAGAGCCTCCCGACATACAGTATTACCTTGTCCCTCTCCTTTATCCCGTATCTCTTCCTTATCCTTTCGCCGCTTATCTTATTGTTGAATTTGGATGTGTCTATGCTGTTGGGCACGACATACGTGCTCTTTATGCCGTTCTTGTAGAGCATGTTCTTAACCGTCTCCGAAGGGGCAATGACCGAATCGCACCTCTTGTAAAAGAAGCGCAGATATTTCTTCATATAGCTGCTTGCTATCCTCTTCACGCTCTTGTTCTTCGGGTAATAGTGCTCGACTATGTGCCTGTTGTTGACAAAGGTGTGGAACGACCCTACTACAGGATACTGCGAGATCCTCCCTGCCATAAGCCCAGAAAAGCCCATTGCAAACGGGGTCTGCGCATGTATTACGTCTATACCAAGGGATCTGAGCTTGATAGCTGAGTTGTACGGGAAGATAGCTATGCTGTACTGCGGGTAAGGTTTGAAGCTCAGGCCCGTGTACAGGAAGGTCTTCCTGTCAGAGTAGAGCCTCTTGTTCCTGGGGCTTGCGCTCGCAAAAACATAAACCCTATGCCCTCTTTTCTCAAGCTCCTTCCTGAAATTTATTATAGAAGTGACGACACCATCCACATTCGGCAGATAGGTATCGCTATAAAAAGCAATACTTAATTTTTCCATGTATACACTAAAGCTTTACAGCCTCTCCTCCGACCGCCTTTATCTTCTCCTCAGCCTTTTTGGAGAAAGCCCTTGCTGATATCTTGACAGGTACACTTATGCTCCCCCTGCTAAGAACCTTGTAATTCCTAAGCATGATCTCATTTCCCTTCTTGAGCTTTTCTATATTCCTTGAAATGTCACCAAGGTTTATCTCAGAATAATTCTTCTTCCTCCAAGGGGCGAATCCTACCTTCTTTATCGAGTCCTTCTCATAGACTACGGTGTGGGTCCACTTCCCCTTTCTTCCGCCTCTTCCCGTGCCTCCCCGGTCTCCGGATCCTCTCGCATTCTTTATGTTTCCGACTCCCCAGCTCCTGCTTCCGAGATACTTCCTGCTCTTCTTCTTGACTCTTAATACCATAAAAACACTACGCCATTCTCTTTATCAGAGAGTTTATCTCCTTGCCTCTATATCCGAGGTCCCCTCCTGCCTTGAAGCTCTGTTTTATGCCCCTGTAGCCCTTTCTAGGGGGGTGCATGCGTATCGGCATCTTTATCACTTCCTTAGGGCTCTTCTTGCCTGTGGATACGCTCTCAATGTCAGACTTTTCCATCTTCAGGTTTCTTTTCTTTGCTATCAGCTCAATTGTATCGCTGTCTATTTCGCCATATGTGACGAAATCGCTGCACTTGTTTATCATGCCTATGTTTGACTTGTTTCCATACAGGATAATCATGCTGTTCACCCTGTTGAGGTTCATCCTCTTCATGGTCTCCTTTATCTCCTGCCTTACGCCATATGTTCCTCTCACTCTTACTATGGCAATTAGCTTGTTCTCAAGATGTGTCTTCATAAATAGACCCGTATAAAGTCATAGCTGTGCTTCGAATAAAATTCCGTAAGTTTATGTATAACTCAAGGTTTTTATACCTTTACTAATCCCATGGCCTATCCCAATAAGGTACGGCCAAATACGGATCATATAAATTAATCGAAGAATGTCAGAAGCAAGAATTATCTATGCTAAAATCCAGAAGGCAATTGAAATCCCCTTAAAGAATGTTGAATTTACTAATTTGGATTATTGCCCCTGTCCTGATTAAGGATAAGAAGTTACTTACTTTCTGAAATCCTTCACACTATATATGTACTGCATGATATATATAATTTTCGGCAAGCCCATAATTCTGTGATTTCCGGATTACCCGTCGCAATAGACCTGTTCTTTGCAGTATCTAGTCCTTTCTCTCCCTCCTTTGGAGCTCCTTGAATGCGGCACCCCCAACGCCGACCGCACCTATCACGGCCGCACTCCCCACATAAACGGCTATCTTCCCAAAACTCGCATTGTGCATGTCAAATACCTCATTTCCTATTCCCGCTACGGCCATGCCTACAAATGCGCCAGATACTGCAAGTTTTAAAGTCTCGGGCATCAGGTGCTTGTTTGCGCCATAGTAATCTACTACCTTACGCATGCTCTGCTTCAGGACCTGTTTTGTACTTTCGGATCTTCCAGTGCGTCGTATACTGCCCATCTCTATCACAGTCTGATGGGAGATCCGAGATTATTAAAGGACAGTTTGCAATTCGGCAATGGTCTAATGCAACAATCAGTTTCTCTTCGACCGCTTGAGCTCCCTGAGGAGAACCGCCGCAGAAGCTGCTCCTGCTATTAACATTCCAGTTCCAGTTCCCTCAAGTAGTTTTTCAGAAAGAGCTGGATGCATGGCAGAACCTAACGCATTGATGGCTCCGCCTGCCCCTCCTATAAAAGCGCCGTAAAACGTAAAGACAGCCCCATCGAGAAGCATCTTTTTCTTCGAACCTTCGGATACTTGCGTATCCCTGATAACCTGCATCTGATCGCCTAACGAATCTCCGCAGTCTGATTTTTAAACATTGGTTGCCTGGCGGGAAATTCCAGTAAACAATTAAATATTAGGAAAAACCTCCTAAATGCATGGCAGTACGTCTTAATCATATAGAAGAGGCTGTGCAGGAAGTCAAGAAGAATAATGACAGATATCCTAATCTCAAGCCTGGTGCCAACCAGTTGCCTAATTGGCAGCTAAGGGGCCTCTGGGCCGGGCACTTCAGCGAAAACGAGGGATTGAGGAATGAGTGCAGGCATCTGCTCAGGGATCTTTTTATGAAAGGCATAGACTACAGGATGCCCCAGTGGAGGGTCTTAATGTGGCGCACCGAGTCGGAACTGCCTAAAAAAGACTATATACTTGCGCCAGTTCCTGTTACCGGCATAATTCACGGCTGCAATGCATATTCCTCGTTCTCAATAAGCGGAAGGGAACCTTCAGAGATTGTCTTTACCGGATACTCCCCATACCAAAGGACCATGTTGGAGGACGGGAGCAGGATCAAAAAAGAGGTATACGTAAATGCCGAGGATCTCAAGATTCTGCAAAGGGGTGCCAAGGAGAAGAAAGGCATTGTGTTTGTAGACGATATCGTGGATAGCGGCGGGACCTTAAGGGAGCTTACCTCCTTTGCAAGGAAAATAGGGTTCAAAGACATTATGTTCTTCGATTCTATGGGAAAGGAATACTATTCGGAAAAAATCCGAATATCCGAATCCCGTTCAATTATGTCTGCATCTATAGGGCGTTCAAAACCTGCAATCAGTTTCTGAAAACAAGAGGTTGCTCCGGCCGGGATTTGAACCCGGGTTACAGGCGTGAGAGGCCTGCGTCCTTGACCGGACTAGACGATCGGAGCACAGCACTTACCATTAATTGACAAATATTATATTCCTTTCAGGTAATTTAATAGCATGCCCTCATTCTGCGAGAAATATGTGCCTCTTACGCTAAATACGATAATAGGCAACAGGAACCAGATCAACAGGCTGATAAACTACGGTGCAGATATACAGTCGGGAAAGAGGGTCAGGCCGATACTCATATACGGGCCAACGGGAACCGGGAAGACCGCTGCAGTGCATGCGTTTGCATACTCAAACGGCTTTGAGATAATAGAATTTGATGCCAGCGACTATCGTGATGCCGAAACCCTGCAAAAGAGGCTCCTTCCCGCAATGACCTCAAGGAATCTCTTCGGAAGCAAGATAATAGTGATATTCGATGAGATTGACGAGATCTCAGCAAAGCTGGACAAAGGGGTCGAGGGCATACTCTCAAAGCTCTTCCGCGAGTCGAAGAGCCCTATCCTATTGACGGCAAACGATTATTGGGACAGGAGACTTGTCTTCCTGAGGGAGCATGTAGAGAGGATAGAATTCAAGAAACCAGGCGCAAACGAGGTTGCAGCCCTGCTTCAAGAGATAATAAAGAAGGAAGGGATATCCATGGATAGCGCCACGGTGGACATAATCGCAAGCAGGGCAAACGGGGACGTGCGCGCTGCCATGAATGACCTAGAAGCGATGGTAGACGCCAGCCCTGCGCTCCTGGAGAACCTTGGGATGCGCGACAGGAAGGTCGAGACCTTTGCAGTTCTCGACAAGATCTTCACATCGAGGAAGCTTGCATCAAGGAATGCTGCGCTGGCTTCAGGGGTGGACAAGGACATGCTGCTTAAATGGATAGACCAGAACATACCTGTGCGATATCTGTCAAAGAAAGACGTTGCAAATGCATATTCGATTCTTGCGCTTGCAAGCAGGTTCAACAACAATGCCTCAAGGACTAACTACTACGGCTATCTAAGGTATGCGAACGACCTCATGTCAGGCGGAGTCAGCCTGCAGAATACCGGATACATAAGCACGATTAACCCTTACCTGTTCCCAAGCGTGATAAGATACCTTAGCACAACCAAGACCGAGAGGCAGTACATAAAGGCGATAGCCACGAAACTCTCCCCAATATTCCATGTTAACAGGAACGAGATAGTGAACGGTTACATGCCGCTGCTCAAATTGATGATGAAAAACGGGGAGGAGAAGCTTGGCCCAGAAGAGACGACAATTTTCATGGAGAGGAACTTCAATCTGGAAAAGGAGGAAGCCGATTTCATAAAGGAGAGAGAATCCAACTAGTAAATCCCGAGCTCTTCCATGTCTATCTCAAAAGCGGAAACAGGTTCATCAATCGAGAAGCTGGAAAGCACCTCGGGATGAAGCTCGCCGAAGAAGCCTATGCTCTTTCCACCAACCTTTATCTCTCCGCATCTGCCCTCTATGAAACTTCCATGCGTGCTCTTAGAGACGGTATACTTTATCCTATTGGCATACATCAGCTCCTCTATTACTGCCTTTATATCATTCAGGTTTGCCTTCGGATCCGAGATGACTGCTGCCAGATGGTAATGCTCCGAAACCTTTCCAGAGGCGACCCTGAATGCCATGTCGAGTTCAAAGAGCCTGTGCGGCATCCTCTCATGCTGCGACTTTGACAGGTTGTTCATCAGCGAAGGCAGAAGCCAGGTCCTGATCATCGATATCGAAGCGTTGACCGAGTTGCTTACGGTAACAGCTTCGCCTTTCGGCTGCTTTATCCCCATATTCCCGTAATTCACAGGCTCGCTGCTAAGATAGGAGTTCATCTCCTGCATGAAGCCCATCCCTGCCATCAGCTCTTCAACAGACCTGTTTCTGGTGGTGGTGCTCTCCAAAGAACCCGGATTATAGTTCGGTAGCCCGACAGGCTGTATGTAATCATAACCGTAAGCTACGGCCATATCCTCTATTATGTCCTGCTCATTTATGACGTCTATCCTGTATTCGGGTACGCTGAACCTTATCTTCTTCCCGACTGCAGCAGCTTCGTACCCCATTTTGTTTGCAAGAGATATTGCTGCCCTGTAGTCGAATCTGACACCCAGGCTATTATAGATCATATCAAGCTCGATGCTGATGTACCTAGATTCCATTGCCGGGTTTATCTTTTTGGAATCCTTGTAAACGCTTGCGACTGGATATACCTTGGCCCCCATGTCTGAGAACATCGCGGAGAGCATGGCCATGCTCTTTTCCACAGCGTATTCGGAATTTCCCGTAACATCCACAAAGAGGCTCTTCGTCGCCTTTGTCACTTTCGTCCTCTCCGAGTTTATTATGGGGATGAGCGCAAGAACGCCTTCAGAATCTTCCAGGACCGGATATCCAGATAAGCCGTTTTCTATAGACTCGCCGTAATCAATGCCCTTCTTATTCGTCTTGAGCAGGTGGCTGAAGCTCTCCTCCTTGCTGTAATTCAGGGCCCTGAACTTCCTGTCTTTCGAGAGCGAATAGCTAAGCTCCTTCGATCTTATCGATTCAAGGTCATGAATCCCTATCGCAATCTTCTTCCTTCTTCTGCCGAATGTGTCGCAGAACTTGTCAGAGAAGGACATCAGCTGCGCCAGAGAGACATCGTCAAGCTTAACCCCTTTAACCACTGCTCCGGCTATATACGGCCTTACCTTATTCACACTCTCCGATACTGATATGCTCATCTCAGGTGTCTTGCCGTCAAGGCCATAATGGAATTTACTGCTCTTATGCATGAAGTAGCGAAGGGCCCTCGCTATTCCCACGGGGCTCAGCAGGTCAGGCCTTGCAGCGCTGAGTTCTATATCCACATGGTCCTTTGAAAGCTCCTCTACTTCAAGGCCCAGCTTCGATATCTGGTCCTTGAGATGCTCATCGTCTAACTTGACCTTTATCAGCGAATTAAGGTATTTTTTATCTATCTTCACAACCGGCACTATAACACCTTTGTCTCCCGTGCAAAACCTATCCCATTGTTATAAAGCTCTGCGATGGATTTTATCCCGTTCCTCTTGCTCATGAGCAGCACTCTCTCTATGCCGGCACCCCATGCAAGCACGCTGATCCTGTTCCTCGCTATGCCTGTAACCTCGCTCCTCATTATTCCGGAACCTCCCAGCTCTACCCACTCATCGGTAACATCAGAGTAACCGTAGAATTCCGCGCCAGGCTCTACAAATGGGAAGTACGCCGGCTTGAACTTCAATCCTATGCCGAGTTTCGCATATATGTTTATCAACGTGTCAAACAGGTTTGCCATGGTCAGGTCCTTGCCTATTATTATGCCGTCATGCTGGTAGAAATCCGCAAGATGCCTGTAGTCTATATTCTCATTCCTGAAGAGCCTGCCTATGGAAAACATCTTGATAGGCAGTTTCAGGTTCTCATCCTCATTTGCAAGTATCCTGGTAACTGCCTGATGTATGAATCGGGAAGATACGCTGGTAGTATGGGTCCTAAGCACGCTCTGCCTCGCCTTGTCTATATCCCAAGAGTATCTCCATGATTTTTCATGCGCCTCTTTTATCTGTCTGACATACTCCTTGTCCGCAATCTCCAGCTCTTTAGGGTTGTTAACCATGAAGCTGTCCTGCTTGTCCCTTGCAGGATGGTCCTGCGGCATGAACAAGGAGTCGAATACCCAGAACGCAGGTTCTACTGCAGGCCCGGAAATCTCCTGGAAGCCCATTGAGAGGTATATGTCCTTTATCCTGTCTATAGTCTGCTTAAGAATATGTTTCTTCGCAGCGTAATTCCTCTCAACCTTTGCGGAGAGGTCGTATTCAGAGAATCTCTTCCCCTTCCAGCTCATCTTTGCCAGCATCTCCCTGTCAAGGTTCCCTATCTCATCCTTGCCCTCATCAGAGCTCTTCGAAGCCCTGATACCATCCTCAGTTATCTCTGCTTTCTCAAGCTCTCTTACACCCTCAATATCGACAAGGCCGCGTTTTTTGAGAGAATCAAGAAGCTCTTTTTCCGAAGGATTAACGGATCCGTGTCTGCCCCCGGATATCCTCTTAAGCAGCTGCTCTTCAGGGAATTCATTCTTAAGTGCGGATATGCCTGCACTGCTTATCTTAACCATGCCGTTGTCTACCGACGCAAGCCTCTTCTTCATCAGCCACTGCAAACCTATCCTTTCCTCATTGCTCCGCAGCGAATCGGTTTTCACTCCGGAATCGCTTATCCTGCGGAGAAGCCTGCTTTCAGGCAGGCCTTTTTCAGCGTATGCCTTTCCTTCAGCAGTCAGTGCCGCTTTGCTGCGTTCATTATAATTCAACTTTACAAAACCCTTCCCAAAAAGTCCATTCAGTGCCCACAGCACCTGGTCCCTTCCCAGCTTTGAGCGTTCTTCAAGCTCTGCAAGGTCTGCACTCCCTGCTTTTTCCAATAGATGAAGGATACGGATCTCATAATTATGCAAAAACACACCTTACTTCAGTTTCGTATACGCATATATCCCAAGTGCTATTACCACAACGGCCAAGACTGCGTATATCTCAAGAGTATAACCGTAATAAATCCCGTTGAAGTATGCAACGACCTCTGCTTCCATCGACTGCTGCTGTATATACGAGAATGTGAATTTGTTAAGAGGTTCGCTCTCAAACCATGAGAATAGCTCATGGCCGGTATAGTTGCCGGTGAAGCTCGGGTTCGGGAAATCAGGCGATGGATAGACGGAAATCGCATCCGTGCCCTTTGGTATTATTATGTTGAATCTGGCTCCGGTGGGCAGCTGCTCGCCGCTCGAGGTATGCTGGAAATTAAGAACAGAATCGTTGAAGGTGTATTCGAACTCCCTGGGAGCTATGTTCTGCACAGTAGTGACGTTGTTCACCCAATAGTCAAGCGTTATTATCGCAGTGCCCCCATAATTGTTGGTGTAGCCTATCGGCCCAGGCAGGAAGGTGACATCATGCACACTGCCTCTGGGGTTTATTATATGCTCCATGAGCAGGCTTGTGCTGAGCGCATGCTGCCATTCGCTGAGCGTAAGGTTTATCGCCCTCCTGTCCTGATTGTACTGCGCTATGGAGGAATTGGACATGAACACGGTAAATGATTCGATCACATGCGCGCTCGTATTCTGGTAGAGTATCGCAGTTGTGTTGAGGTATGTGACATTGAAGTAGGCGTTTGCACTTGCAAATAACAGGAGCGAGCTGAAGACGGATGCAAGCATAAGATAATTGGCAACTTTGTGCATATGTATAAGTCTACCAATTCTATTTTATAAACCTTTTATGCAGCCTCAATAATCCGTTATTTTGTTCTTTTTTATGTAGTACTGGGTATACGGGCATGCGGGTACTATCTTCAACCCATTTTCCTTGGCAAACTTGAACGCCTCCTTTGTCAGTTCCGCAGCAATGCCATTCCCCCTGTCCTCCTCGGGAGTGCCTGTATGGTATATTATCATATGTTTGTCCTTTATCCTGTAATCCAGTTCGGCCTCCCCATGCGCCGTCTTTGCCCACATTCTCCCCTTATCCATAATTATCTCCATGAAATCATCTAAGAATAACCTGGTTGCATCCTGAGACTGCGCCAAGCTGGCCGCTTATTATAAGCTTAAGATATCCTATCAGCGGCACATCGGCTATCGTATAACCGACGACGCTGCTCTGGTTTATCGGATAGTTGCCGAACTCTATGTCCAGGCCAGGGTTGTTGTCCCCCTTTGTCAATATATAATAGGAACTTCCGACCTTCATGGCAGCGACCATCCTGTGTATTATGTCTCCGGTGAAGTAGTCGTTTGGAGTTGTCGCATAGATTATTATCGGATTAGAGTAATTCTCAACTATCGTATGGTTCGCTATCGTTATTGCAGAGGTATAGACCTCCTGCTCCACCGTGCCGTTAATGTCTACTTTTCCTATGGAGTAGCTGTACCTTATGAGGTTGCCATTCTGGGAGCTTAGCGGAACCCTGCATTTATAGTAATCGAGAGGCTCAGAGAGATATGAATAGTAGTCTATGCAATGGGTATTGTAAAGGCCTATTGCAAAAGAGGAGTTGCTGAAGTTGCCCGTAGCCGTTATGTACGAGGGATCAGACTTGAGATATGCGAAGTATGCGAGGAATTCATTGTTCATGTTCGAGTACATGCTGTCAAAGGCGCTCTGGCTGACGTTTACGACAGGTATGCGGTTATCCTGCAGGAAGGTGCTCATATTGCTTATCCCGTGGAGAAATACAAGATCTCCCCTGTGGAGGACAGGCAGCATGCTGCAGCTTGCAACAACATTAACCGGCTGTGTCGTCCCGAGAACGACTATCAGTATCAGCCAGACGACCGCAACAGCCGCAAGCGCCTTGGCTATATCAATCACAGTGCCCTTTGTCCCTTCGTCCTTGATGCTCTGCCTGAATTCGTAAAGCAGTATGACGATGACCAGTGCAAATGCCCCTATCCCTATGAATAAGCTGCTGGTAAACGCATATGCGACCACAGACGCTGCGAGCAAGGCGTAAAGGAGCCAGCCTATGTAATCATGCTGCTTCTTCAAAGGTGCATTCTGTTTCTTCAAAAAGATCATCTATTCTTAGCCAGTTCAGCTATCTCTACCCCTACCACATTGGATTCTGCGGATTCCTTTATAACGCCTATGGCGGCATCCGCATCCACAACAAGCGAGTCATTATGGCTTACTACCACGAACTGTGCCTCCTTGGACATGTCCTTTATCAGCTTGGAGAGCAGCCTGCTGTTGTCCTTGTCAAGAGCAGAGTCTACCTCGTCAAAGATGTATATCCTTGAAGGCCTGTAAGTGTATATCGAGAAGAGGAGCACGAGTACCGCTATGGATTTCTCTCCGCCGGAAAGCTGCATTACGGACCTTGATGATCCCTCTTCCTTTATTGATATGTCAAGCCCGCTCTCCAACGGATCGGATGGATCGCTGAGCTTCAACGAGGCATCCTTTCCTGCAAAGACGTACCTGTGCAGCTTGGTGAAGTTCTTGCTTATCTCGTTGAAGGTGTCCATGAATACCTGCAGCTTCTTCGACTCTATCTCGTTTATCATATTCAGGACAGCCTCCTTCTCCGCTTCAAGCGTCAATACCTTGGCATCCGCTTCATCCACCTCCGCCTTCTTTATCCCGTATATCTCAGGCGCCTTCAGGTTGACATTACCAAGCTCCTTTATCCTAAGGTTCAGGAGATTCGCCTCGGCTTCCATATCCTCTATCTTGCCTTTTACTACCTCTGCCTTATCCTCGTATGAGGAGAGCTCCGCCTTTATGTCGCTCAGCCTTGTCTCAGTCTGGCTCCTAACTATGTTCAATTCATTAAGCTCCCTTTCGGCTCCCGAGAGCTCTGCCGAGGTCTTCCCATTATCGATTCCCATGCTCTGGAGCTCCTCCTCCATCTTCTTTATCCTCTCATAAGCCTTCGATGTGACACTGCTGCTGTTCTTTATCTCCTCTTCAATCTTCTTCCTTGATTCCTCAAGCTCCTCCCTCTTCGAGAGAAGCTCCTTCATCTCCTTCTTGCTTCTCTCAGTGCCAAGCCTGATCTTCTTCACCGACGAGTCAATGTCGGAAGCTCGCTTTCCTGCCATCTCGCTCTCCTTTGAGAGCTCGGCCGTCTTTATCCTTGCCTTGTCCATGCTGGCTCTCGCCTCATTGAGCTTCCTGCGCTCCTCAACCATCGCACCCTTCCCCTTCTTGCCCTTCTCCGCATCCTCGAGCTTCGCTTTCAGCCTGTCTATCTCCATCGCAGTGTCCAGCTTTGCCCTGTCCATCTCTGCAAGCTGCTTGTCCATCTCTGCAGCCTTTGCATCTATCTCCTTGTTGCCGGATACCGCTTCGTTTAGCTTCTTCTCGTCTATCGCTATCTCTGATGAGAGTCTTGCGGACCTCTCCTTTATGGACTTAAGCTCCCCTTCAAGCAGCATCTTCTCCTTCCTAAGCTCGAAAGCTGCGTTTGAGACAGAATCAAGCAATTCTCTCGACATTTTCTTCTCAGAATCGAACTTCTCTATGGTCATATCTATTGTCCTTACAGATATCTTGCCATATCCTGAGCCTCCGCTTATTATTCCTGAACGCTCTACAAGCTCCCCCTCTACCGTGACGTACCTGTGCTTCCCTATTCCCTTCTTCTTTATCTGTGAGATGTCTTGGGCAAGGAAGGTGTCCTCGAATATGAATTCAAAAGCCCTGCCGAACCGCTTATCGAATTTGACAAGCTCGACAAGCATCTCCATCCCATCCTCTTCCCTCTGCGGCACCGTCTTTATCTCCTTCAGCGGTATGAAGGTCGCCCTGCCCAGGCCGTTCCTCTTTATGTACTCTATTATCCTGTTGGCAGAATCTATGTCCTCAACTACGAAGTACTCCATCCTTGCCCCTGCTGCGGCCTCTATCGCGGCAGAGTGCTCAAGCTCATAAGTGCATAATGAGGCAGCTTTGCCGTAAAAGCCGTCCTTTTCCTTGAATGCGGATGCAAGCCTGGACTCAAGCTGGCTGTTCTTCTGCCTTGCATAGGAGCGCTGCTCCCTCAACTCTATAAGCTTTTCATCTGCGTTTTCTATCTTTGAAGAGAGGCTCTTCGTCTCTGCGCCAAGCCTTTCAAGCTCCTCTGCTATCTTCTTCAATCTTGCATCTATCTCCGGCTCCCTCTTGCCCAGAGTATTCATTTCCGATACCAGGGCAACGGTGCTCTTCGAGAGTTCTTCAGCCTGCTTCTTGTAGAAGTCCTTCCTGTCGAGTATTGCCGATCTGTCAGCACCCACCCTGGATATATGCTCCTGTTCCTCAATAAGCCTTGAGCTCAGCTCAAGTATCCTCTGGTTAATCAGCCTTATCTCATCCGCTTTTTCATCAGCAACCCCCAGATAATCGAGATCAGATACTATCCTGGAATATATCTTCTCCTCATCCTTAAGGTGCGATATCTCATCCGCATTTGCCGAGATCCTCTCCTCTATGCCCTTCCTCTCAGCTTCAAGTGAGGCTATGTCCATGCCTGACTGGTTTATCTGCGCCTCCCTGTTAGAGAGCTCTGCCTTAACCTTTGCAAGTTCGGCAGCCGATATCTCCAGCCTCTTGCTCCTCTCCCCGGAAGAGGAGGTCCTCTCATTCATCTCCGATATCAGCGTCTGCCTCTCCGAGTTCAGCTTCTCTATCTTTAAGCTCATCCCGTCATACTTCTGCCTGAGCACTGCCCTCTTCTGTTCAGCTACAGCCATCTTCCTTCCTGCATCATCATATGCCATCTGCAAAGCATCGTTCTTCATAACCAGAAGGCTGTACCTCAGGACCTTTAGCCTCTTGCTGAAGTTCAGGTACGACTCCGCAACCTCCTTCTCCTTGCCGAGCTCCTTGAGGAATCCGGACCTCTCATTGAGCGAGACCCTCGCCTCGGATATCTTCTGGTCAACCTTGTCCAGCTCCTTCAGGCTCTCATCCTTCTTAATATCAAATTCCTTTATCCCGGAAGCTATGTCTATGAGCTCCCTGCGCTCCTTCGGATTCATGTCGATAGCGCGGTTTATCTCTCCCTGCAGCATGGTGTTGGTGTAATCGGACTTTATCCCGTGCTTTGCAAGGAGCTCCATAACGTCCCCTTTCTTCATTCGCCTGCCATTGACCCTGTAGGCGTGCTTTCCATCTGAGCGTATGTACCTGGTAACCTCTATGCTTTCATCACCGGTGAATGCAAGCTTCACATATGCCGTATGCAGTCCCTTCTTGCTCTTCAGGGAGTCGGAAAGCAGGTCCTTCATGCTGTTGACCCTCAGCCTCTTCCTAGAGGTTACCCCAAGCCCGAACGTAAGCGCATCGAATATTGTGGATTTGCCGGAGCCGTTGCGCCCCACTATGCATGTGAATCCGTCATTTAAAAGAAGCTCTGCATGCCTGAACGACTTGAACCTGTGTATCGTGAGTGACTTTAGATGCAGCATCCCTGATCGCCAAAAATTACTTTGATTTAAGGAATAAAAAGCTTGCCTTCCTGTTCCGCCCGATAACTTAGACCTGAAATATCTGCAAAGATGGACAAATTGACAGCCGATACACTCCTCATGATTAATTACAGATAAATTTTATCCCAAATTATTTTTTCCAAAAGGCATTTATATTTTCTTAAAAAGAATTAATGTGTTTATATGGGAGAGATTAAAAAAACAAAGCAACCTTTAGCTAAAAAAGAGGAAATGCGGATTGATGCAAATTTAAGAACGGATCGTCGAGTTTTAATTGGAGAACCTTTGGTCATTGCAAATAAGTTTGCATCTGGAAAGGTAATTAAAAATCTTAAAGTCGAACATCCAGAACCTCCGTTTATTATAGTTTTAGAAAACGGATCTGTGACAGAAGCAGATTCTCTTTTGTTTAAAGCATCTGGTATTATAACCAGAACTGGTAATAGGCTATCACACTTAGCAGTGGTGGCTAGAGAATTAGATATACCCTACGTTAATAAGATCGATATAAATATGATTAAGGAAAATTGTAAGGCAATCATTTTAATAACTGAGGAAGATGCAAAAGTCATCTTAGAAGATTAAAATTGGTATTGTTAATGAGACAATGGGAATTTTATCATCATATCAGTAGCTTTTCTCTGAAAAAAGAAGTATTATCAAAAAGCTTAAAATCAGTAAAACAAAAAAAAGTAATCCCTTTACCTATCCTACCAAATAAAAATATGCACGATTTGTATCATTTGTTATGGAATCGTAGAAGTACTAGGAAATATTCTAAAAATGAAGTATCTATTAAAGAATTATCCATATTGCTAAACTATTCGTTCATGGATACTTATACTGAGAAATATGTAGGCAGAACATATCCTTCTGCAGGAGCATTGCAATCTTTAAATTACTATATTATAGTATTAAATAGTAAAAGACTTCAGAAAGGAATATACATATATGAAAGCTCTAACAGAGAAATAAAACTATTAAAAAAAGGAGATGCGAGTAATGATTTAGTTAAAATAAGTGGGAAGCAAAAATGGGCAAAAAATACGCCTATTTACATTGTTATAACTGGAGATTTTAGTAAAATCGTTGCTAAATATGGGGAGCGTGGATACCGACATGTGCTTTTAGAAGCAGGC
This sequence comes from Microcaldota archaeon, assembly GCA_021817505.1. Taxonomy (GTDB): domain Archaea; phylum Micrarchaeota; class Micrarchaeia; order Micrarchaeales; family CABMGC01; genus JAKAUU01. The sequence goes on from JAKAUU010000013.1 coordinate 28,570, forward strand.
CACGCAGCACAAAACGTTTATCTGGTTTCAGAATCATTACACCTTGGTTGTTGCGCTATAGGGGGATTCTATGATAATGCCCTAGATAAACTTTTAGACTTAAAGAGGACGCGCAAATCAATTTATATATTAACAATAGGACATGTCTAATTCATGGAGATCATTACAAATTCTTTTTTCCGTCAAACACCAAATACCAAAATAAATGAATATGCCTCAATCTTGAAGTTTTAAACAAACAATATAATGCAAATAGGCGAACAGGTATGTATCATAGATAATTAATACTACCAGAACGCTATTGACAATAAAGTTCTTAGCTACAACACAAATAATCTTAATGCCAGTACAGGAAAAGCAGTGACAATAAGGCATAGGGGTCTTTGCATGGAAATTGGAAAAGGCCACTGGCTTAGGAAATGCTATTGTAGATAAGAGTTTGATGCAAAGGGAATCCAGGGCATAGAAATGAAAGTAATTGAAGTAATTTACAATATTTGCAGACACATAAACTATGTTTTATCAACATTTGTGGAATTTCTACAACACTCAAGACGCAAGATTTATTAAACTGTGATAAATACACCGGGTGTGGGACATAAGTCAGTAATTAATCCTTCAATATGATCACGTACGCCCTCCGCCCTATATATTTCCTATTAGAGTCGATTTTTGCAGAATTTCCGAAAGGAGTAACTACTTTTTCATAAAATGTCTCGACTTCGTCAGTCAGGATAATTTTAGAGAATCGTATTTTTCTTGAGGTCCTTGTCAAATAAACACCTAGAGATATCTGGGACATCAGAGTTTTAATCTCTTGTATGGATATCTATGGATATCCTTATATACCTTCCTGTTTATAACGTAACGTGGTTGCATGGAGTCGTACAGACTAACGAATAGAAATTTCGGGAGATTCAAGCTGGATCTCAGTAAACTGATAGAATATTACAAGGAGAAATACTCTGCTAAGAATGGACGGGAATGGGCAAAGTATGAGAAAGAATATAGTGGCCGTTTAGAAACGGCGGCGAGAGAGATAAGCCGATACTAGAAGAGGCAACGGCAGTACTGACGAGCAATATCAGACAAATCGGAAGCCCACCTACCCTCTCATTGCAGGACAAGGTTCTGATGTTGTTGCTGAAAGATATTTTTGATACGAGCAACAGGAAAACAGCAAAATTACTGCCTCTCTTCAGGGATCTGTCTGGAATCTCGACGTCATACAAGACCGTTGAACGTCTATATTCTGACGCTCTTGTATCCATGGCGATACACAATATGTTCGTGATAATGGTGAGAAGGAGAAATATGACGAATGTGGACATATCCGGAGACGGCACAGGATACGGACTTACGATTATGAAACATTATTCTACCAACGTAAAAAAGACGAATGGAAAAAAGAAAACATTCGCATATGCCTTCGCATTTTTGGATCTCAATACAGGTATGTATGTAGGATATGGTACGGGAATGAGGTCGGAAATGGAAGCATTCAACAGCGCAAGAGAGATGATGGCAGGGTTGGACATAAGCATCAACAGTATCAGACTGGACAGGTACTACACGTTCAAGTCCATTGTCGACAGATTCGGACAGAATACCAAGTTCTACATCCTTCCAAAGAAGGATACTGCCATAAAGGGAAAAAAGAAATGGCATGATATCTGGAGATCACTTATGGGAAACTCCATGACATTTCTCAAAGAATATTACAGAAGAGAGAGTTCCGAGAGTGGTTTTGCTTCTGACAAGAAATCAAACGGCTGGCAAGTCTGGCAAAAACGTGATGACAGGATTGCGACATCTGTAATGTGCAAAGGGTTATGGCATAATCTCCTTTTATTGGGAAGAAGATGACTTATGCCCCACACCCTAAATACACCGAAAGGTATTTATATATTCAAAATAAACTAAAAATGGGTAAGTATATGGATAAAAAAGCAACATACAAAGTGCTTAATAAGCACGGAGAAATTAAAAAAGTGCCAAAAAAAGAAGTGGAAATTGTAATGCTAAGTTGTTGCAATCCAGATTAATAATCAATAATCAGAAATCATTTTGGCATAATGAAGACAGTGAAGACAGGTCTAGCTTGGTTTCTAATAACCTAGGTTATACATTGTCGGGATTATTTGTTAAAAAATTTAATATTTGATGTTGAGGGAACACTAATACTTAGTAAGTGGCAAATAGGGTTAGATGATGCTATAAGAATTAACCTTAAAAACTATGGCGACATTGACTTATCTAAATTTAATGCTATAAGTAAAGAAATAGACGAAATAATTGATGCACACAAAAAACAAAATGAATTCTATTCAGATTGGCTTGAACTAACAATAGACCAATTTTCAGGCGGATTGGGATTAGATTTAACACACGATGAAAAAATAAAAATAGCTAACGAGATTGATACATATATTGTAAAAAATACTATATTATTGGATGACGTTTTCGATGTTTTAGATAATTTATACGGGAAGTTTAATTTATATGTGATAACTGATGGAGGCTTAAGAAACCGGAAGGTACTAAAAAAACTAGGTCTTAATAGATTTTTCACAGATATATTTACATCTGAGGAATTAAAAGCCAATAAGGGTTCCGGTAAAATATTCAAGTCTTTTATAAATATAACAAATTCAAATCCATCAGAATGTCTTATGGTTGGGGACAAAGTTGATTCTGACGGAAAGTGTAAATTGGCAGGTATTCTATTCTGCTTGATTGACAGAGAAGAAAAGAATTTTAGCGGTAATTACGATTTCAAGATTAAAAATCTGAGTGAAATATTTTCTATTATAAATAAAATAAGTGATAAACTAATATGAAAACCAAGAGAAAAAATGCCGTATCTGATTTCAAATTTGAACCAAACTTACCAATGAATCTAGATAATAGTGAATTTAGAAAATTTACAGATTTTTTAGAAACTGTAATTTCACCTAAAGATATGCTTACTGACATAGTTAAAGCCAACAATGCAGAAAGAAAATTATTAGAAGTTATCCTCCAAAAGAACTCATCAGTAACAAATAACTATATTGCAACACCAGTAAAATATTTACAAGATCTGTCAAATATATGGGACGTATATGCATCATTTGATAGTCTGGTTGTAAAAAAGCACACCGAAATAATTAACGACAGCACTTCAGGTCAACTATCAAATATATATAAGACATTTATAAATGTCGGTTTAACAAGGAGATATTTATCTATAATAGTAAAAGATGTTATAAATGGCCAGCTTTTAGGTTGTGATTCTAAAGACATAGAAGAATTGATAACACCAACTAACGATTCTTATTTTATACAACTAAATAATGATGCGGCAAGGTACGGTAAAGAAAGTAAACAGATACGTAAAAAATATTATCGTGACAATCCTCTACTTGAATGTTTATTTAAAAAAGCATTTAAAAATGGGCCGGTAAATAATGCAGTGATTGTGGATACATCCGAAAAAAAAGAAAGATTAAAGGTCGCTAAAAAAAGATTATCTCAAAAATATGGTGATAAGGTACAAATAATAGATTATTTACTTGACAGTGATAACATAATGGAATACTTTTGGAGATATGCCTTCGGCATTGGGGAATATTTTATTCAAAAAACAGTAGAATCGCGCACAAAAATACCAATTGAAGATATATCAGCAACTGTAGACTTACTTTCCAAACAAAATTTATCTCCATTCAACTTATTAAGAATAGATGTAAATAACGACCTGGAAACGACTTTTAGAAAAATGTATAATAAACACAATAAAGTATTAGAATTAGCTTCTAAAATTTCTTCATTATAACTTTTCTTAAACATTATTTATACCTATTAATGTGAAAGTAATCTCAGGAGTATCTTCTGTAACCTATTTCAGCAGTTTATATTAGTTGTCAATAATAATTTATTATAGGAACTTGACAAATTAAGAACCTTGCCGTCCAATTGAATCTGGAGGGTTTTCTCTTCTCTTTTTGTCGTCGTGAACTGATGAGTGTGAGTGTCTCCTGTAGCCATTGGTCGGCCTTGCCAGGAGACCAGACGTAATGAAAATATACGAAACAAAGAATATCTATGAGGACTGTCACATAAAGATACCCCAGTAAAGGGGCACTTTATGGATATCCACGTTAATACTCTATTTTCTCACCATCTTATATACCTTGCATAACATTTTGTTTACGGTGTAATTGGGCGGGACGACAATCATCTATTCGTGCTCACGGCACATTTTGGTTGGTCGTTATGGCCCCCAAACAAAATAACGGGTTCAAGACCCATATTCTTTCCGGGGTGCCCATTACGCCACATCATCTTTTAAGGGATGAAGTATCACTCTGATTTATCACCTATGTACGGTTGATTATTCGTCAGCATATACCACATTATGTACAGCATCTTGTGGGCGACAGCAGTCACTGCAACATTCCATCCTTTCTTCTTGTAGATCTTCTGGAAGAATTTCCTGAATCTGTCGTCATGTCGTATTGCTACATCTGCACATTCCACCAACATATGACGTAAGTGCCCTGGGCCATGCTTTGTAATGCCACCGTATCTTTCAGTGTCGCCTGATTGATAAACTGAGGGCACTATCCCAGCATATGCGCATAGTTTCTTCGGTGTTTCAAAACGCCTTATATCTGCGATGTCCGACATTATAAGTGTTGCCGATACCTCTCCAATACCGGGCATTGTCTTTAGAGATTCACTTCGTTCCTAAGGGGATTCGCACAGGAGAGTTCCTCTGAGGTTTTGATTTCGCCGTTCACTGCATCTATCATTCTGATACAACTATCGATCTCGTGGATATTCAAAGACTTTAACCACACAACGCCTTTATTGGTGAAAACATCCTTCACAATCTGTGGTGGCTTCAGATTCCGGGCACGCAATATTGCATGAATCCGGTTTTTGAACATCGTCCTGACCTTGACAATCCCGAGTCTGTGTCTTACATTTTTCCTCATCGTCCGTATTTCTGCATCAGGTACATAAGCCTCAGGAATCATATCAGCAAGGAGAAGTTCAGCAAGAGTTCGCGAGTCGATCTTATCGGTCTTCTTTCTCGCGTATCCTATCGCCTTGGTCTTCAGAACATTTGCAACTTTTACGACATTGCAGCAATCCTTCAGATGGTCGTAAATGCCCTCCCATATCCCACATGCTTCTATGACCACATTCAATGTTGCCTTCGGTCTTCCTCCCAAAAACGTATCGACGGCCCCTATTGTGCAGTCTATCCTTGCTTCTCTGACAAGTCTCTTCTTTTCGTCGAGAATGGTCCCGTATATCCACTTTCTACCCAAATCAAGTCCGACATAAAACTGCTTCATTTATTCACCAAATATTCATTGTTTGGTGGATATCTTAAGTGGCAGTTCTCATACCAACAAAATAGTAGAGGTTTGGGCAGCTGCACGGGTCATCGTGCAGAAGTATGGCCATACAAAGAAGTTTGCAAAGCACGTCGTTGCCTTGGTTGTAAAACAGGAACAGGGTTTGAAGACTGATATCAGACTTATCGAGTTTCTTGCAAAAGATCCGATAGGCAAATTTCTGGGATACAGAGATAGGCCAAACGAGACGACATTCTCCAAGGTAAGGGAGAGAATGAACCCTCAGATAATGGAAGATCTGCAATTATGGATCGTTTCCGATCTGCTGAAGGGAAAACGGGTGAGGCTTGTTGCGCAGGACAGTACTGACGTTCCTGCATATTCTGGGAAGGACAGGGAGGCAAGATGGGGACACAGAACACCTTCCAGAAAGGAACAGCTTCTTTACAAATCGAATAAAGACAAAAAGAAGTCATTCTTTTATGGATACAAACCACACATGATAGTAGATGCTGAAACTGAGACTCCAATCGCAGTTGTAGTGGCGCCTGCAAATACAAACGATAGGAAATTCTTCGATCCGCTCTATAATAAAGTAAAGAAAATCGCAGTCTTGCAACATCTAGGAAAGTTTCTTGCAGATGCACAGTATCATTCATCGAAGATAAGAACCATACTCAGAAACGACGGCATAACCCCTGTGATTCCTTTCAGTGGGAACAGGTGGCAGAAAACTGAGAATCCGAAGGATCCTGAATATGGGAGGAGATGGGCGGTTGAGCGCGTATTTTCAAGGTTGAAAGAGGTCTTTGGTCTCGAAGAGAACAGGTTCTTTGGTATGAAAAAGGTCAGGATTCACGTGTTTTCCTGTGTAATCGCATACCTCCTCAGATACAGGATGTGAGGGTTTTGAATTTGACGAGGTGATCAAATGTAGATGTCAAGTTCCTAAATTTATTACCTAAACCCTACATTATAGAATGTTTTTATTGATATAATTTATATTATCTTTTTAAGATTGCAATAGTTGTATAAAATGATATGCGAACTTGATGTAAATGATAGCAACGAGTTAGCAGCACTTCTAATTAAGAATGACCTAGTTAAATCATTTCTAATAAGAGAGAAGATTTGCAACTATTATGATATTGTGCCAAGACTAAATCTTAGAACATTAAATAGTCTTATTACATCTACTTCTTTACATATTGGAGGTAAAGGATTTAATTTATCAACAGCTCTAGGCTCTTGTGCCGGAGAGGTTATAGAGCGAATATCTTTAAAAAATAAAAATGCACATTATGATGAATATGGTGAGTTTCCACATTCTAAATATATGTCAAAAAAGATAATAAAGAAACTTAACCTTTCTGATTTAAAAAAAACTAAGCTTATCAGAATGGATGGCTGGAAATCAAAGCAACATATGCTCATCCCAATTAATTGGGTGTATTTTTCAACACAGAGAGGAGCAAAAACCATGAGATCTTCTGTAGGAACTGCTTTTAATTCAGATAAAAATACTGCGATAAGGTCTGCAATCCTAGAACTTATAGAACGTCACTCATTTTTATATTGTTGGTATACAAGCATTCCCATTATTGGGCTATGTACTAATAAAAAAATAAGCACTCTTATACGTCCATTTGAGAGAAAATTGAACGCAACAATAAAATTTTATTTACTTAGATCTAATATTAAAATACCTGTTTATATGTGTGTTATTGATTCAAAAGCAGGTTTGGCTTTTGGCCTTTCATGTAAAGAAAAATCATTTGATGCATTAAAACATGCTTTAGCAGAGGCATTACAAGTCTATGTTTCATTTACTTTTTTAGAAGATTATTCAAATGCTGATAGCAAAAATAGTTCTATTATTGCATTATTTAATATTAAAAATAATTTTCCTTTAAAGATTAAAAAAAGTACCACCCCTATGAAAGATTTTAAATTGACTGATACTAAGTTACAATTCTACTACAAAGATATAATTTACCCTAAATTTAGTAACTACGGCCACGTCATAAGGGCATATTCGCCGAAATTAATAGAAACGAGCCCGTTAGAATTCCCGATCTTCAATACAACTTATGGATATGCGGCTAAATTCAGGAAGCTTGGAAGACAACCATTTATATGATCATAGAAAGTAAGTTTATTATGGGAACTACTATATCAATCTTATTATCAATGAAAAGAGTCGCAAGTCAGAATAATGTTTTATTTAACACATAAATCTCAAACGTTCTTCACCCTAGCATACATACTGATCTTCTGTTAACTTAGGGTTGTCTGCGCACAAAAGATCCTGGAAATTAAAAGGTCTGCCATCTGTAGGATTAATATAATAAAAAGTGTAGAGCCTTGTCGATCTGTTTATAAATTCTGTTTTCTGCTTATAAAACAAATCACATTCGTTTTTATCTCTTTCACAAGTTGCTTATCTCCGCATATTAAATAGTGCCCGACATATGTCAGGCCTTGCACCATTGTCTATATTAAGATTGCTACCAACCTAAAGGCAACATCGATGTAATTTTTGAGCTTAACATTCGCCACTGTCACGACTATAACTGGCGTGTTACCAGCAGAATTATGGTCTAGTGGTTTACAGTCTCTTCTTACCATGCTGATTACGATCTCTGTTATATAGATAGCCTTGCAGTTATCGTTTGTCAGATCTACTCTATTTGACTTTCTCCAATGCAACAGTATGTCAAAGAGATTTGAAATGGCCTCAAGTATATCTATGTATTTGTTAAAAACTGTTTAGGCATGCCTATGAACTAAAGTCAAGTGCCTGTACCATAATGTTTATCTCACAGCACTTAATGTCATTCCGGATCGCCAAAAATTACTTTGATTTAAGGAATAAAAAGCTTGCCTTCCTGTTCCGCCCTCATGATAACGTGTGCAGATTCCATATCCGCAACCATATGAGCGGCAAAAGCATTGCTTTAAGGAAACTTTTATATATTATAGTATAAGATATTATACTTAAATAAAAGGATTTATATGGAAGCCGAGGTGGAGACCGCAAAGCTGCACGGCATGGTGCTCAGACTGTGCGGCCCTGAAGACGGGACAGCGATTCTGTCATACCTTAATGCCTCTTCAGAGATAAAACTGAGCGAGCTGATCGTGAAGATGATTGCGAAAGGCGCAAACCGGAGAGCGATACTCTCGGAACTAAGGAAGATAAAATTAAACGAATCGGGCATAGCCGATGCATTTTCAGAGGCAATAGCATCGATAGCAGGGGGCGCTGAAGATGAAAAATGAGAAATATCCTGTTAAATACCTGATGACGATAGGTGCAAAGGCGAAGACCGACATCAGGAAGTTATCCGAATCGCTGTCAGCGGCAAAGCAGTACAAGGCTTCACTGAAAGACTGCCTGATAATAAATTCGGATGAGAAGGAACGTTCGTTCCAGGTTGAAATGCGCCCGGATTCGATATCAATGATGATGCTGTCTTCAGGACAAGAGGAGAATCCCAAGAAGCAAATGCTCCTCAAGCTCCTGGAGCTCCTATCGTTCTGCGGCTGGTGCTACGAGATAACACTTTCGGAGCTCTACCCGCATCTTGCAGAATCGCTCATAAGCAACCAGTTGGCTTATTACTCCAAAAAGATGAAGGAGATGAGCCTTAACGAGTACTCGGACATACTGCTCGCAAAGCGCATAATCGAACTGAAATCAAGGAATGCTGTCCTTGAAGAGAGCGCAGCAAGCCTTCAGAACAAACTATGCAGGGCCGCCCCTGAGATAATAATATCCAGATTCAGCAGCGGATCCACAATACAGGAGATAATGGGATACACCGGCCTGAACAGGGAGGAGGTGAATGCTGCTCTCTCAGAGCTTCCTAACCTGGGTTACAGAGTCATCCCGGGCAAAAACAACTGCATCAATGTGGTGAGGGCATGAACGCAGCCATGCCTGCCTATATATCTGAATTCTATCCGCTTATTGCAGGCATAATCATATTCATAATCTTAAAATCGATAAGCCTCCTGAA
>JAKAUU010000031.1 GCA_021817505.1 Microcaldota archaeon
GGCGATCCGGTATCGAGGCATGCTGCACAATTCCTTATCAGGGAGTATGGCATTGATGAACGGAACAATAGGCAGATGCTTGGGGATGTAGAGCTGCTGAAGCTTGATGGCAGGCCCATAGACGCAAACTATATAGACGCAAGGGCTTATTCCGCCATACTTTTTATGAGCAGGCACAGCAGCGCGGCAGGAGTGACCTCCTTCACAGCGCATTCGCTTGGAAACTGGGGCTCTGATGCACGCCTTGGAGGCATGCCAAAAGCCCTTTCAGTATCCTCTCCGCTGCTTATGCTCTCTTCCATAAAGAAGCTGCGTGCTAATGCACAGGCAGATGTCGGCGTTGTCTTTGAAGCGACGCACCATGGGCCCTTCCTTAATACGCCGTCTGCATTCATCGAGTTCGGGGGTAGCGAAGCTGCCATTAATGAACTGAAGCCTGCCGAAGAGCTGGGAAGGGCTGCGATCGATTCAGTTGCTGCGGTATCTGAAGGAAGTGTCGAATGCTCAAAGGTAGCCATAGGCATAGGCGGCAACCATTATCCATCAAAGTTCACAAAACTAGCTATTGAAAAGGAGTATGCATTCGGGCACATAATGCCGAGCCATTCTTTTATAAAAGATGGCACCTCATGGAATACAGAGATGATCGGAGAGGCCTTTTCCAGGAGCGACCTTGAGACGGAACTTGCAGTCATAGAGTGGAAGAGCATGGGCTCCGAATTGCGCACATCAGTCATTAATAAGCTTGACGAGCTGGGGATCGATTATGAAAGAGTATAAGGCGGCTGTGTTCATTATAGGCGTGATGCTTCTTATCTGCAGTGTAAACGCACAGTATTGGTTCCAGTACGGGGCTACAGGGGATCAGGCGGTGTACCAGAATACAGGCGCAGCTGTCAGCATCCAGACTATTTACCAGCCGTACGTTAACAGCGGCTCCTTGGGATTCTGGACCGGGGAGAATCTTGCTAACGGGGCTTTCTTGCAGATCGGATATGTCATAGAGAACCAGTCAGGTGAATATCCCGATTACTGCAATCAGTACAATTGCACCTCTTCTGAATACATTAAAAGGGGCAATGCGGAATGGTTCTATGAATACTTCCTCCCTAATTCGAACTCCAGCGGATTTACAGGTGCCATAGGGCCTGATGGATCCGCAGGGACCAACGGCACTTTTAACAGATACTCTTTCTATTATTCCGGAGGAGAGTGGCACTTCCTTTTTAATGGCAATGTGATCGGGAGCGTAAACCTTGGCACGGGATCTTCAGGCAACAATGCGCCTGTTGCTTTCGGAGAGGTAGCCAACACCACGAGTGCAAACATAAAGATACTGCCGGTTATATTCTCAAACCTGTCGTTTTACAATTCTGCAGGGGCGGTGCACCCCGTGCCGCACGGTTATTCTTACATAGGTTATGGAGTAGGCAGCGAAAAGGCTTTGCAGAATCCGTACGGGGTGAAGGAGCTTTCCCCCAGGATAAATTACTTTGAGGTTGGTTCCGGGCTTCCGCAGAATAGCAACGGCTATCAGCTGTGGAGCTTTGGGTACCGTCTAAGCGTGGTATCCGGGTACGGGAACGCTAACTATAGCTCAGAATACCAGGCATACTCTGCACAGTCGATATCAGAGCCTAAATACGTATACATAAACGGCAGAACCAGGGAGGCTTTCCAAGGATGGGCAGGCACCGGGGCAGGAAGCTATTCCGGGCCTGATAATTCCACGTTTATATCGATTGCAGGCAATATAACCGAACGTGCGGAGTGGAAGACGCAATACCTGATAAATATAAATTCCACCCACGGGGCGGTTTCAGGGACAGGATGGTACGATTCGGGTAGTGCGGTGCATTATTCCGCTGAAAATTATACGGAGTATTACAACAGGACCGTAAGATATGTTTTCGCAGGATGGTCTAACGGAAACAAAAATCTTTCCGGACTGCTCTTTGCAGACTCTCCCGGCAATATAACGGCAATTTTCAACGAGGAGTATTATGTCAACGCAAGCTCTAAATACGGCAGGGTTGAAGGAGTCGGCTGGTATGTGAACGGAACCGACGCTGCGCTTACCATCAGCAATTATACAATAGACAAATCAAAGTTTGCGCGGATCTCCTTCTATCAGTGGAGCAACGGATCTTCCAAGCCCAACCTGAGCTTCACTGTAGAGGGGCCGGTCAGCCTGAATGCGCTATTCATGAATCAGTATCTTGCGAAATTCGATGCGATGGATGCTTATGGGAATAGGGTATTTCCATCGGAGATATACATAGACGGACAGCCTTATGGAAGGAACGTGTTCCTCTTCCCCAACCAGAGCTATAATGTAACCAGTGTCTACTACGACGGCATGCAGATAGCGCTGGATCAGAGGGTAAGCCTGTCTGGCAATGGTACGATATTCCTGAACCTGCCGCTTTATGACGTTAATGCCACATTCACGGATCTTTTCGGCAATCCGGTAAATCCATATGTATACGCCAGCTTTGCAAATGGCACATCGTCAAACCTGCAAAGCGAGTATGGAAGGATAAGTTTCGTGGACCTGCCTTACGGAAAGGTAAACATAAGCGCCACTTATTCCGGGATAACCGAATATGCTTCCGCGTCGATGGGAAGTGGCGTAAGGATGCTCTTCTTCTCGCCGTATGACATTGCCGTTCTTGTGGCGATAGTGGCTGTTGCGTTTGTAATATACTTCATTTCAAGATCAAGGCTCCATAGGAAGAGGTAAAAGATTATAATTACTCTGTAGGATTAGATAGTGGTAATATGCGCGTAGTGATGCTTATTCCTCCGAAGGACTTCAGGGACGAATCCGTATCTAGCTTGAAGAACATGCTTGAGAAGTGGGGAATAGAGGTGGTTCTTGCAAGCTACTCGAAAAAGGAGTGCGTCGGTTCCCATGGGGCCGTCTACAGCAAGTTTCTTAATGCAGGGCACATAAAGAGCGCAGACTATGATGCCATAATACTTATAGACGGGGCAGGGATCGAATCGTATAAGCTTTACGATTTCAGGCCGCTTCTCGAGACGGTTTCCTCATTCGCAAATACCGGCAAGATGATAGTGGGCATAAACAATGGAATAAAGATAATGGCGCGTGCGAATGTAGTTTCCGATATAAGGGTGGCTGCCCCGAATAACCAAGCCATAAAGGATATGATAAGGCTTTATCACGGCAAGCTCTCTGAGAATTATCTTGAGGATCAAAGGAACATAGTAACGCTTAGCGACCCTGAAAGGATAGACAGGCTATCAGATCTGCTTCTGCACAGGCTGGGGGCAAAATAGGCATTCCTCATTTGTAGAATATGTGCCGCTCTGCGCCGCATGCACACGTATATGAGATATAACCCTTTTCCGATACCACTCTGACCTTTGCATTTATGCCTGGGACAAGCGGATTGTGGCATGAACGGCATATGTAAAGACGCACATTATCTGGAATTTTTATCCTGTAGTGAGAGCTTATCTCTTCCGCTATGCGGATATATCGGCTGCCCAGGCCGTTCATCGGCGATTTTGGATTAAGGGACTCCTTTGCAAGATCGAAGAGCCTCGTTATCCTGTACTGCGCAACCTCCTGCTGCACCTTGTTCCCCTTCAAGATATCAACCCGCTTTTCTCCTCCTGAGAATGGCGTATGCGGCGCCAAGCAGCCCTATGATTATGATGATCAGGAGAGCGTACCCTATCGGGCTGCTTTGCTGTTCCGATGTGCCCGTAGTGTTGGAGATTGTCGTCGTATTTAGATAGGTGGTTGTATTGATGGCCGGAGGTATCGAAGTTGTGAAATTCTGGACTGAGGTGGTTTTCTGGGTGATGGGAGCAGTAGTTATCGAGGTGCTGTTTGGATTGCTGACATTATTCATGGCGCGCTCTATCCCTAGATAATCGCCGTATAACGTCCTGTTGAGTATTGTCAGGTTGACTATCTCTGTAAAATTGGTGGGATTGCCTCCTATCGCGCGAAGGTACAGCCTGTACATGTTCGAGGGAGTATGTATGGTTGGGGATACGCGTATATAACCGACAAACGGAGGGTATCCGCTGTTGTTCACCATCTGTATGCTTAGGTTATATTTTGAGAAAGAGCTTTGGTTCAGCAGTTCTAGAGTGGTATAGCTGCTTATGTTTGATAGTGGAAAGACCACAAAGCTGATGTTCCCGCTCTGATAATTGGGCATTACATCCGTGATGTTAATTATGATTGTCGAGTATCCGGTAGCATTTTGATTGGTTGAATTTGTATTGGCAGCATAAGATGTTGATATTAATGCAAAAACAAGCAACGTAAATGCATATGTATAAATGCGCATATTACCAGATAGAGATTAGAATCCCTATTTTAAATAAGTATATGCTTGCTAGAAAAATCCGAACTTCTTCTTGGACGTGCCTTTGTGCTCTTCTCCAAGTTCCTTTAGCTTTTCAATAAGGTCCTTCTCGTCTTTGGATAGGTCCTTTGGTATCGATATGTTTATGCTTATGATCTCATCTCCGATTGCACTGCCGTTAAATCTCTTTATTCCTTCATCCCTTAGGAATATGCGCTTCCCGGCCTGCGTGCCCCCTTCAATCTCTATCTCTTTTGTGCCATGAAGAAGCGTAGGGACCGTTATGCCGCCTCCCAGTATTGCAGTGTAGTAGGGGACTGAGACCTCTGCAAGTATATTGTCCCCATTCCTTTTGAATAGATGATGCTTCAGCTCGCGTATCTCTATGTACAGATCGCCATTGCCGTCCTTGCCGAAGTCGCCCATTCCTTCCAGCCTAAGGCGCATGCCATCAGTAACCCCTGCAGGGATACTGACCTCAACATTCTCTGATGCGACTATTCCACCCTTTCCTGAACAGGTTCTGCACTGCTTGTCATAGTAGGTGCCTGCGCCGCCGCATGCTTCGCAGGTCGTGACCGTGTTTATGCTCCCGAACATTGAACGCTGCTGCTTTGAGACGTACCCTACTCCTTTGCATTTGGGGCACTTTGCAGGTTTTGATCCTGGTTCGCCGCCGGAGCCTGAGCATCGCGAGCACGCCTTAAGATGCTTTATGGTTATCTTCTTCTTTGTTCCTCTGGCTATCTCATCCAATGAGAGATCCATCCTGTAAAGTATGCTCTGGCCGACATTCCTCTTCTGTGCCTGCCCGCCGAAGAAGCTGCCGAACAGGTCTTCCGAGCCGAAGCCTCCGAAGTTGACGTTGAATCCGATGTCCCTGAAGATATCCTCGAAGTTGACCCCTCTGAAGATATCCTCCTGGGAGTACTGCCTGTTGAACATGTCTGGCCCGTATGTATCGTACTGTTTGCGTTTTTCCTCGTTCCCAAGTACGGCATATGCCTCGTTTATCTCCTGCATCTTCGTCTTGGCTTCATCGCTCTTATTCACATCGGGATGGTACTTCAGGACGAGCTTCCTGTAGGCTTCCTTGATCTGGGCTTGGCTAGTTCCCTTGGCTACTCCCAGAATACCATAGTAGTCTTTTGCCATGGTGCTACCTTATTTCTGCACTTTGAAATCGGCATCTACGCTTCCGTCTGATCCGCTGCCCTGACCGTCTTCGGAACCAGGACCTGGGGGAGCTGGCCCAGGATCTCCCTGTTCGCCTTGGCCGTACATGCTGCCTCCGACCTTCTGCAGCTCCTCCCTGAGCTTGTCCAGGTTGTCCCTCATGCCTTGGTAATCCTCAGCCTTTATGGATTTGTCCAGGTCATCCCTTATGCCGGTTATGCTTCCTGCAACATCCGCAGGTATCTTGTCCTTGTAGTCCTTAAGGGTCCTGTCCGTAGTGTACAATACCGACTCGGCATCATTCTTGAGCTGGACCTTTTCCAGAAGCTCCTTGTCCTGCTCCGCGTTGGATTCGGCTTCCTTTATCTTCCTGTCTATCTCATCCCTGTTCATCTTGTTCGGAGCCATTACCTGCAGGCTCTGCTCCTTGCCGGTTGCTTTGTCCTTCGCATGCACATGCAGTATGCCGTTCGCATCTATGTCGAAGGTAACCTCTATCTGAGGCACTCCCCTTCTTGCAGGAGGAAGCCCGGTTAGCTCAAACCTTCCGAGTTCGATGTTGTCCTTTGCGAGACCTCTCTCGCCCTGCAGTATGTGTATATCGACCGTCGGCTGGTTATCATCAGCCGTCGTAAATATCTGGGATCTCTTTACAGGTACGGTCGTATTCCTGTCGATTATCCTTGTCATTATCCCTCCCATCGTCTCCAGGCCGAGAGAGAGTGGAGTGACATCAAGGAGAACTACGTCCTTTACCTCTCCGGTTAGGACGCCTGCCTGTACCGCTGCGCCGAATGCCACTGCTTCCATAGGGTCTACCCCCCTTTCGATCTTCTTGCCGAGAAGCTGCTCTATGTACCTCTGTACTATCGGCATTCTTGTCGGGCCTCCTACAAGAATGACCTTGTCTATGTCCTTAGGCTCAAGCTTGGCATCCTTCAGTGCCTGCATGACAGGTTTTGTAGTCTTTTCCACTATCGGTATGACTATCTCCTCCAGTTTTGCCCTGCTCATCTGGTATGAGAAGTTGACAGGGGAGTTATTGGCACCCATGGCTAGGAAAGGCAGGTTTATGTCTGTTGACAGGGTTGTCGAAAGCTCTATCTTGGCGCGTTCACCGGCCTCTCTTACTCTCTGCACAGCCTGCTTGTCCTTCGATACATCAACGCCTGCGCTCTTCTTTATCTCTGCAAGAAGGAAATCGACAAGAGAGTTGTCCATATCGGTACCTCCCAGATGGGTATCGCCGCTTGTAGACTTAACCTCGAATACACCTCCGCCGAATTCCATTATTGTTACGTCAAGGGTACCTCCTCCGAAGTCGTATACGAGAACCTTTGCCTCCTTTGTGCCTTTATCTATCCCGTATGCAAGCGATGCTGCAGTAGGTTCGTTGACCAGTCTTACGACCTCTAGTCCTGCTATCTCCCCCGCATCCTTCGTTGCCTGCCGCTGGTTGTCGTCGAAGTATGCAGGCACGGTTATTACTGCCTTTGTTACCTCCTCTCCGAGGAAGGCTTCGGCATCCTTTTTTATCTTCTGCAGGAGCGCTGCGGAGAGTTCCTGGGGAGAGTATTTCTTTCCAAATATCTCATACTTGAAATCAGTTCCCATCTTCCTCTTGAAAGTGGCAACGGTGCCTTCCGGATTAGCTACTGCCTGCCTCCTTGCAGGTTCGCCCACAAGCCTCTGGCCGTCCTTTGTGAATGCAACGTAGCTGGGAAATGACTTTCCATAAAGCGAAGTTCCTTCTGCACTTGGTATCAGAACCGGCCTGCCTCCTTCCAATACTGCTGCTGCGCTGTTGCTTGTTCCAAGATCTATTCCAATAATTTTCATTTTATTCACCTTTTTCTTCTTTGTTTTCCGTGCTTTCTTCTGGATTTATTTTTTCATCATGCTTTTTCTTTGCTATTATGACTGATGCGGGCCTTAGCATTATGTCTTTGAATTTGTAGCCGTTCCTTATCACTCCCAATACCGTCCCTTCTTCCTTGTCGCTTTCTTCGGCAAGTACTATCTCGTGTTTGTAAGGGTCATACCTTCCTGAAGAGTCTATCACCTGCAATCCTGCAGACTTCAGTATGCTGATCATGTTGGAATATATCAGACTTACGCCCTTTGCATGCTCCTGCTTAAGGTCCATCGTGCTTATCGCAAGCTCGAATTCATCTATTACCGGCAGGAGCCTTGATATCATCTCCGCTTTGGCCTTGTCCGACGATGCGTTCAGGTCCTTTGCTATCCTCTTCTTGTAATTGTCAAATTCTGCGGTCAGCCTGAGGATGCGCTCCTTGAGCTCAGCTATCTCTTTCTCCGAAGCGACTTGTTCTTTTCCAGCTTCCGCTTCAGGTTCATTCTTTTCTTCTTTCTCTCCATTTTCTGTATCCTGCATCTGAATTACCCTCGAATAAACTGTCCATTCGCTGTGCAAACTCCATCATACGCCCGAATTCCCTGTCAATCTCATTCTGCAGCTCCTCAAGAGTGCTCTCCATGTCCTCGGAACGCAGATAATACTTTCTTCCTCTGCGTATCACAAGACCTGAGTATATGAACCTGTTTAGATGATATATGACAGTGCTCCTGGGAAGTTTGAGCTTTTGGTTTAGGACCTTGCTTGTGGTCCCGTCACCGTGCATGCTTGTCTGTATTATCTCCTTTAGCAGTACAGGCTCTATCTCGCTCTTCTCTCCTGAGAGGCCGAATACCCTGCAGAACCAATCTACCAGTTCGGCAGCGTCTCCTCTTTCTGATGGCTTGCCCACTGTCTTTATTATTATCTTGTCTCCAGAGGACATGATGCTATTATGCACATGTAATATATAAATATTTGCTTTTTTTGAATAATTAATTGAAATATTCCAACATTTATTTGTAAATATTAGCATTTATATATTATAAATACCATAAAGCACCGATTGGATGAAGATCCTTTTGATAGTGCATGGAACGGTGCAGGGAGTAGGCTATAGATGGCTTGTCAAAAGAGTCGCTTTCCGTAATAACGTGAACGGCAGCGTAAGGAACATGAAGGATGGCAGCGTTAGGATAATAGCAATAGCTGACAGCTCTTCATTGAAAATATTCGAGAAGGAGATATGTGTGGATATCAGAGGAGGACCATCAGTGATGCATGTGGAAAGATACGAAGAGCACTCTGAAATGTTTCCAGAGTGCCCGGAATATGAGAAATTCATCATAGAAAATGATTAGATTACTAAGGGTTTTCTGCAGACCGCCGATTATGCTGTTATCCTATAAACAGCGGCTCTCCACCGTAGTTATCCGACTGGTCGTATATCGTGTTTTTTATCCTGCTTTTTGGATTGCTTTCGATGAATACTTGATTCTTATCACTCCTGAAGCTTTCCTTCAGGGAGTCTATCCCATATACCGGAGCGCCGATCCCAAGTGCCTCGGTCTTGTTGTTTGTCGCCTCTTTGGTTTTTGATCCCATATCAATCACATTATATTTGGGGTATTCTGATATTTATACTTTTTCTATAAACCACGCTGAGAAAAAGGAATATGTGGGCAGTTTTACCTGGACATAGCATTGGCGGATGTTTGCTAAGTAGACTGGCCGATATAGGTATTCTTCCACTGTGATGTGGCAGTTACGTTGTATATTTTACCGTTAAATCCATTCCCGCTGTAATCGTTTGCATTTCCGTTCAGCTGCCACCATGCTATTAAATTAGGGAGATCGACTGGAGCACCGTTGATCCCTTCGGCATATAGCGTCTGGACGTCTGCGGTCGTCAGAGTCGAATTGTATATCTGCACGTCTGCCTCATAGCCGCTGTTGTAATATGCTTCGTACTGGCCATTGTTCACCCAGCATCTGCATCCGCTTGCATTGACCCCTATATATGCAGTATTGGCTCCTGTTAAAGCCGCGCCTGGACCTGATGCAACGAGCTTTCCGTTAAGATAAACTCTGGTAGTAGAGCCGTTTATGGTAGTTACGCCGTAGTTCCACCCTCCTGCAACCACATTCGACGGACTGCACTGCATCGCGCTCGGAGTGCCACCGCATAGTTCGTTAGAATATGGTTGGCCGATTTCATATCCTACGGCAAGTTGCGGATATGTTCCATTGAATCCTACTAAAACTCCGCCGTATGATATGAGACTTCCGCCGTATTCAATGTTTGGCGGCTCCCAGAACCAAGCCGATATGGTCATCGGGCTTATGGTCTGATTAAGATATGATACAACATAATTAGGGTAACATATGGCAAGATTGGGCCATGCACAGGGCATGTTGGCCACAGATTGAGGTATGCCGGTGGTACAAGTCCCTGCAAGACTTATGAACTGTGTTGACAGCGGCCCATAGGGTCGTATTACTTGGCAGGCGCCCCCTTGAACTGCAGGGTAGAATATTGAAGGGTTGAATACGCCGTATTCAAATAGGATTGCGATTACGACCATGAGTATCGCAAACATCCAACCGTATGTGAGCAGATACTCCATTGCGCTTTGAAGCTTCATGATACTATCATATTAGGCAAATATTAAAAGATAGTATAGGGATTTAGCAAACTTTGATTAATCTTTTATTGGATTTATTCTGTGGGTTCATGGGAGTAGATAGGCAATTTTATATAGGCGTAAAGGCACTCGTAACCGATCGGAAAGGCAGGATACTTGTCCTTAGAAAGGTTCCCCGCAAGGCATCTGACAGATGGAAGCCGTTCTGGGATCTGCCTGGCGGTAAGATGCAGGAACATTCTGTTGAAGATACACTGCTGCGCGAGATATATGAGGAAATAGGAGTAAGAAAGGTTAGAATAGGCCGGCTTATCGGTGCAACTGTATCTAATTTTAAGATTGATGGAGGAAGGAGCAGCCTTTTGTTCCTTATATATAAGTGCAGGGTTTCTGAAGGGTCGGAATTAAGGCTGAGCAAAGAGCATGATGAGTTACGGTGGGTTTCTGCCAGGGAAGCGAAGAGATACCTTGCTTACATGCTGCCTGAAGAGTTTTTGAAGAAACTTGTGATTGCCAAATAGCCTCTGCTCGTATGGAAAAATCAGCATCACACACAGATTGCAACATAATTACAACATTTAAAAGCTTATCCTGCGCATTGTATTAAGATGGTGTGATTTCGTGGCTAGAAGACAAAGAGTTAGAAACAGTGGAACTGGAACTTCTATGAACTATGCACATAAGAATAATCATAGTCCTGCAGGATGGTTGTACATGCTTGCCGGGATAGTTTTGGTATTTGTGGCATATTTTGTAGACCCTGAATTGATAGCGGCACTCATTTTCGTCGTTATAGGATTGGGTCTATTGGCTGCAGGATTTGGCATGATGGGCATAAAGTTTCCAGCGATATGCAACTTGTGCTGTGATGGCAGTTGCAGGACTGAGCATTGATTGAATTTTGCTCTTTTGCAGGTGCATGGTCTTTTCCATGCACCTTGGCAATCCTAATTCTGGCAGGCTATCCTTTTTCCTATCTTGTTAATCCGTAAGTATGTTTCATACGGTCCTGTGGACTAAGAACTCTACAAGCTGATGCATCCTATTCTTTGCAGCAGATTCAGGAAGTATTTTATCGACGTCATTCCATGCTTCGTTTATCATCTTTTCGGCAACATTTGAAGAGTATTCCTTTGATCCATACTTGTCTATTATGCTTATTGCTTCTTTTATCAGCGCCTTGTCCTTTGTATGCGTCTTGAGGATCTCTGCGAGCCTGTTTTTGTCTGCTTCGCTCCCGACCTTCATTACATGAAGCACCATTAAGGTTATCTTGCCTTCCGATATATCATCCCCTACGCCTCCTTTATTATCTGCAAGTTCGCTTTCAGTCAGGTTGAGTATATCGTCCTGTATCTGGAACGCTATGCCTATTGTAGCGCCAAATTTGCCAAGAGTGCTTATGGTTTTATCATCCGCCCCCGCCAGTGCACCGCCCAACTCGCACGCAAAACGAGAGAGTACTCCCGTCTTATCATGTGCCATCTGCAGGTATTTTTCCTCAGTTATACTCTTTGGGTCTACAAGACCTGAGTGCCAGGCTATATCGATTGCCTGCCCAAGGGAGACTCTCGTCATGTTCTTTACGTATATTGATACGGCCCTGTTCTTCTTTTCATTATTAAGTTTTGGGCTATCTATCAGTGCAACCATCGGGAAGAAGTACATGAAGTCTCCGAGATTGGTCGCCACGTCTATCCCGAACTTAATGTGCAACGCATCCGCATTCCTTCGCTTTGGAGAGTTGTCCTCTATATCATCGTGTATCAGTGTTGCGTTGTGTATTACTTCAGGTATTATCGAGAATTCTATATATTCCTCCGGATCACTCCCCAAGGCTTCAAGGGTAAGCATGGTCAGAGCTGGCCTCCACCTCTTCCCTCCCAGGTCAAGCAGGTACCATGCAGGCTCAAGAATGCTCTTAGTCATGGCCTCAGGATCATATTCGTAGCTGCTCCTTCCAAGCAGGCTCTCTATATACCTGCTTGACGACCTTTTCTTAAGATAGGTCTCAAGTTCCTGGTTTACCCTCTTTGAATTCTCTTTCAGATACTCTTCAAAATTATCCATGAAAAACACGTCTATCAATGGATTTTACTATGGACACTATGGTATTAAGAATTTAGCTGCATGTTCGTCAAAAAGCATTTGTTGCAGGGTTTCCCTTCGGCATGCTTTGCATAAAATACATTGCTTGTTAATTCACAGGATTATGCCTTTCTTGTTCTTTTAACCGCAGTCCTGTAGATCATATAGAAGATTAGGGCCAGGAGAGCCACTGCAGACATGGCCACATACAGGTTATTTGAAGAGAGGAGATAATAGCCGAAAAGCATCAGGAGAATGTCCCATATCGCACTTCCTATCAGCGAATAAATGAAGAATTTCTTGAAAGGCATCCTGGCGAATCCCGCAGGGAAGCTTATCAGCCCCCGCAGCACTGGAATCATCCTTGAGACAAATACGGCAAACCCTCCGTTCCTGTTGAACCAGCTGTCAAACGCATCTATTTGCTCTTTCTTTATGTGGAATAGGCGCAGGTGTTTGTATACGACATCCTTTCCTATGAAGTATCCTATCGCATAGTCTATGACAACCCCTACCATGTTTCCCGCAAGTATTGCAAGCAGGGCTATGTAGAAGTTAAACACACCCTTCGCTGCAAGGTATCCTGCTATAGGGGCTATAACCTCGCTTGGAATGGGAAGAGATGCCCCTTCAAGCGCCATCAGCCCGAATAGGCCCATGTACCCATAAGCGGAGAGCAAATGGTTTATGTAGGTGGTGCTGAATATGGTTTGCAGGATCATTATCGTTTGCAGCAAGAAGATCACAATATTATTAGTTGGCATCAGCTCTTTCTGCGCATTGA
Source organism: Microcaldota archaeon (assembly GCA_021817505.1). Taxonomy (GTDB): domain Archaea; phylum Micrarchaeota; class Micrarchaeia; order Micrarchaeales; family CABMGC01; genus JAKAUU01. Next base: position 12,898 of record JAKAUU010000031.1, read on the forward strand.
GAGCAGATAGAGTATCACTATGGCTATTGCAAGTATGAATCCCACAACTATAAGAAGGCTTGGCTGCTGGGCCTGGCTGCTTTGATTGGCAGGTGTGCCTGTTCCGTTGCCCCCTGCAGTTCCAGATGAGCTTCCGTTCTGTGAAGGTATGGTATATAGCAAGGTAGTCGTAATGTTCTGCAGGACTGTAGTAGTTACGGATGAGGTAAGTATTGTGGTGGTTATATTTGCGGGAGCCTCAAAGCCTGGAATTGCAGTGCCGTAGTGGTTGGCGCTTCCGAAAAACTCTGCGCTTATGAGCCATCCCCCATTTGAATAAACATAGGTGGCAGAATAGGGTATCTGCAATGTGTAGGATTGGTTCTGGGATACGAACCAGACGTCTCTGTTAATGTCATATTCCGTGCCGTTTATCGGGATTATGCTGGTATTGGTTACATAATACAGATACGGAGTACCATAAGAGGTGAGGTTGGCCAGCATTTGTGCGATTCCGGTTTGACCGGAGTATATCCCGGTAAAATTAGTATTGCCCATGTTTATGAATATCGTTGGGGATTGGATGTAGCTGTTGGATACAGAGGATACGTTGTCGTTTGCTATTTGCATTATGTGCGTGTTTGAAAGACTGATCAGCGTCTGGTTTACATTCGATTGCGCAAACACTGCAGTCGATAGGATAATCAATGCGATAATTGGCACAGATACTTTCATCATATCACTTTAGATGGCTACACATAAATATTTATAGTCAGTATCCCTCGCCTTGCCCCATGCCATATGGGAAAGATTTTGCAAGAAGGAGCTGCGACTGGTTTTGAATGTGCAGCATATGAATATGGCAGGCTTTTCTGCATTTTAGTAATGTTTATATTGATTTTTAGAGTTATTCTATCATGTCGTTGCTTCAGGAATTCCAGTCGTTCATAACCAAGGGTAATGTGATAGACCTTGCAGTGGCTTTCGTAATTGGCGCTGCATTCAATGCAGTGGTCACTGCGCTTGTTACGGACATTGTCACTCCGTTAATAGGAATACCTGGGCATGTGAACCTTGCAGGCATCACATTCACGGTTAACGGTAGCACCTTCCTTATCGGCGCGTTCGTAAATTCAGTAATAGCGTTCCTGAGCATAGCCATAGCAGTATTCTTCTTCGTGATAAAACCGATGGCAAAAATGCAGAAAGCCACCAGCAAGCCGCAGCCCGCTGCTGCACCTGATACGAAGACATGCACGGAATGCCTGTCAAAGATACCCATAATGGCAAAACGCTGCGCATTCTGCACCTCGCCTCAGAAGTAGGGTAATTGTCAGGCACCGTATGCGGCAGTTATTTCAAGGGCTTATCCTGAAGATAGTCTATGAATAAAAAAGGCAGGTGATTGAGGTTCGCATCGGCTACGACTGCAATGCAATTTGGCGGAGGGGAGATTTGAACACCCGATCTCTAGATTTCTAAGGTCATAGCCTAAAGGCTCATTACTCATCATGCTATGCATATGAGTCTAGCGCTCTAACCAGGCTGAGCTACTCCGCCGCTGGAGTTTATTTGCATGCCAAAGTTATTTAGCTTTGCACCTTTAAATCAAAAGCTTATATATAATAAATGATGTTATATTCTTGCTCCATGGCCTTGGTAGTGTAATGGTTAGCATAGAGGACTGTGGATCCTCAGGACCGGGTTCGATTCCCGGCTTAGGCCCTTCTTTCTTGAGTTTTTTTGTTTCGGCGCTTAATTTTGCCGAAGGATTTTCATTGTGCTTCAGAATAACTATTTAAAGCTGAGCATCAGCATCTGTTTTTAGTGATAAAAGCCCTTTCTGATTTCGCTTTAAATATCTTAGTGACACAATAGGTAGTGGTCTTGTGTTTGCAAGACACAACATATAGTATTTTGGGGCGAGCGTGTGGAAAAAGATGAAAAGACTGATCTTGTTGAGAAAAAGAGTGTGGAGAGAGCCGTGACTGCGATTCCGAAGGAGACATATGAGTTCTTCAACGGGGATGAGATACGTTCAAGAGTATTCTATGAGAAGTATGCGCTGAAGGACCTTGATGGGACAATGCTGGAGAAGACACCGGATCAGATGTGGTCGAGAGTCTCGAAGGTCATAGCCGATGCGGAGCTGAGCCCTGAAAAGAGGGCCGAGTGGTATGAGAAATTCAAATGGCTGCTTGGCGATTTCAGATTCCTGCCTGGGGGAAGAATACTCTTTGCTGCAGGACAGCAGCGCAAGTCAACCCTGCTCAACTGTTATGTGATACCTGTAAAGAATGATTCCATAGAGGATATATTCGACTGGTGCAAGGAGGCTGCAAGAACCTATAGCTACGGTGGAGGAGTCGGCACTGATATAAGCGTATTGAGGCCTAAGAACGCCCCTGTAAACAACTCTGCAGTTTATTCAACAGGCTCTACCTCATTCATGAATATCTTCAGCGAGACCACGCACACGATAGGCCAGCATGGCAGGCGCGGAGCCCTTATGATAACCATAAGAGTAGACCATCCGGATGTTCTCTCCTTCATAACTATAAAGAGAAACCTGGGCAACGTCAGATACGCAAACATAAGCGTAAAGATTACTGACGAATTCATGCAGGCGGTTAAAGAGGATAAGAATTTCGCCCTCAGGTATGATAATGGCGTTGTGGGAAGAATCACGAGTACCGTGCGGGCAAGGGATCTGTGGAATGAGCTCGTAAACTCGGCAAGGGACTGGGCAGAACCAGGACTTATATTCTGGGACACTGTGAAGAAGTACTCGCCTAGCGAATACAACGGCATGGAGGTAATAGGCACAAACCCGTGCTCCGAACAGCCTTTGCAGGCTTACGGGGCATGCGATCTCGGAAGCCTGAATCTTTCAGCTTTCGTAAGCGGCGCATTCACTGACAGCGCAAGGATAGAGTGGGAGCAGTTGGACAAGGCAGTAGGCTACGGGGTAAGATTCCTTGACGATGTGCTTGATTACAACGATGCAAGGCATCCGCTGAAGCAGCAGGCAGAGGCTGCAAGGAACAGCAGGAGGATAGGCCTTGGGATAACAGGTCTTGGAGATATGCTGGTTAAGCTCAAGATAAGGTACGACAGTGAGAGGGCTCTGGCTTTCATAGACGAGCTCTTTATGAGGATAAAGAACAGGGCGTATATGGAGAGCATAGAGATAGCAAAGGAGAAGGGTTCCTTCCCTATGTTCGATAAGGAGAAGCATCTCTCGATGCCTTTCATACAGACGCTAAATGAGGATATAAAGAATGGTATAGAAAAGAATGGTTTGAGGAATGTCGCCGTACTTACGGTTCCTCCTACTGGAAGCATCTCGGTGCTTGCCGGAACATCAAGCGGCATAGAACCCATATTTGCATTCAGTTATACAAGAAGGTCAGAATCCCTGAGCCAGGAGTTCTATAAGGTCTATCATCCTCTTGCAATGGAGTACATGCGCCTGTTCAACATAGCTGATGAGGATAACCTTCCTGATTTCTTCGTACCTGCCCATAAGATAGATGCGGAGTTCAGGGTGAGGGTGCAGGCAACCATACAGAAGCACATAGACAGTGCAATATCCTCTACGGTAAACCTGCCGAACGACGCCTCTGTGGATGATGTGGGAAAGATATACATGAAGGCGTGGGAATCCGGATGCAAGGGAATAACTGTTTATAGAGAGGGTTCCAGAGAGGGCATATTGATAACCGAAGAACAGCAGAAGAAGAAGGAGCAGGAGCAGCAGAAGAAGGAAGAGAAGCAGGTTGAGGATCTCTCATGGAAGCGTGAGGTCGTGCTTAGCGGGCAGACGATGAAGGTGACTCTCCCTAACGGAAGTCCGATGTACCTGACTGCGAATTTCGACAGCACCTCTATACGGGAAATCTTTATCAACCTTGGCAAGACTGGAAGCGAGGAGAAGAGCTATGCCGAGGCGATAGGCAGGCTTATCAGCAAGTATCTGCAGCAGGGAGGGGATGTCCGCGAGGTTGTTGAGAGCCTGAAGGGAATACGTGCAAATTCCTCAGTAGGATGGGATCATGGCATGAAGATATACAGCGTCCCTGATGCGATAGCCAAGAGCATAGAGATACTTGCAGGGATAACCGCGCCTGCAGTAGCGAAGAAGCTGCTTGAGGAGGTGCCGGCTGACCTGATAAACGGGAGGCAGGATGTGATAAAGAATGTGCACGGGATAAAACCTGAGAAGTGCCCGTCATGCTCGGAGATGACCCTGATAAACGAGAACGGATGCGTCATCTGCAAGTCATGCAGCTTCACTAAGTGCGAGTAGATTGCCCGCACTCATTTCTTTTCCTTACTTATTTTTTTATTTCTCTTTCCCTTTTCCCCTTTCTCGAAGAGCTTGACAACTTCCTTGAACTCCCTTGGGGAATCGAAATTCTTGTAAACGCTTGCAAAACGTATATATGCGACCGGGTCCAGCTTGAAGAGTTCCTTTACGACCATGTCCCCTATGGCGCTTGATTTTATCTCCTTGATATCGTTGCCGTTGATCTTGGCCTCTATCTTATCGACTACGCGATCCATGGCCTCTCTGCTTATCTTCCTCTTTTCACATGCACGCAGGATGCCGCTGAGGACCTTGTCCCTGTTGAACGACTCTCTGGTATTATCACGCTTTATTACAGTTACGCCTGCAAAATCGGGTTTCTCGTAAGTAGTAAACCTGTGTTTGCAGTCTGTGCACTGCCTTCTTCTCCTTGTGCTGGACTCGTTTGGAACCTCACGCGAATCTATGACCTCGGTGCTGTCGTTTCCGCAGTAGGGGCATCTCATATAATCATTTTGTTATTATTTCACATCCGTCTTTCTGCACTATTAGGGTATGCTCTGCCTGTGCAACCATGCCTCTCCCCTTCTCTATGAGGCCCGGGAAAGGTTCAAGGGCTCCTGCATTGAGTATCTCGGCGAGTCCTCTCCTGATCTTAAAATCACCCATGTCTTTAAGCTCCCTGGAGAGCCATCTTGCAGTGAATGGATACGATGCGAAGTGCTCGTCTATGAAAGCGCTGACAGTGCGTGCTTCCTGAGACCTCACCATGCACTCGGATGTCTTCTGGAATATGGCCGTGAATGAGCTTTCATCGACATGGCCCTTTCCGTCTGTCATGAAAGGTTCGATTGCAACTATCTGGCCTTCTTCCAGCTCTGTGTTGTCTCCGTTGTCGAAGTTTGGTATGAAGATATCCGCATGCAGATCTGCTTCGCTTATGCCATGGCCTCCGAGATTATGTATGGGTTTTAATCCATGCTTTGCTGCTACGCCCTCTATCTCCTTGCCTATATCCCTTAATTGCCTTCCTGCCTTTACTATGGAGATCGCATTGCTGAGCGCTTCCTCGGAAGCCTCTACAAGCTTTGAATTGTTTCCTGAGAGGTCTATAGTGATTGCGCTGTCGGTCAGCAGGCTCTCATGCCTTGCACCCAGATCCACCTTGATTAGGTCCTTGTCTGAGAATACTGATTTGTCATCGACTTCAGGGGTGAAATGCGCAGCTTGCTCGTTTATCGATAGATTTACGGGAAAGGAGAGCTTGAATCCTTTTGAAGTGATGAATCGTTCTATCTCCTCTGCTGCTTCGAGAATTGACTTCCCTGGCTTTATTATGCTCTTTGCATGTGCAAGAGCCTCTGCAGACGCCTTTCCAGCTTGCTTTAGCTTTGTCAGATCCTTCTCTTCCATATTAAAAACCTTATAATCTTTTTTGTACTCCTCCGCCCTTTAGTTCCTCCTCGCTGAAGCCGAGCTCCTTCAGTATCTTGAGCGTTGCAGGCACTACCTGATGGTTTATGTAATAATCAGGATCGTAGGAGTCTGCCAGCTCGTCTATCTCTGCTTTCTCCGATATAGTATTTCCGCTTCGTGTTATTATATAACCTATGGTCGAGCCTTCTACCTCTTCCTTCGTCTTCGCCCCTTTCTGAATGGCCTTCCTCGCAGCTGCAAGCTCAGGGGACTTCGCATCGTATTTGTCTATTCCCTTCCTAAGCTGCGTATATATTATCAGGTCCTTAAGCTCCACCTTCCCATCGCGCAGCCTTGCAAGCACGTCCTTTACTATCTGTATCGCCTTCTCCTTGCTGCCCTCCTTGAGTATCGCTTCCAATACCTCCTTCTGCGTGGTCCTGGCTATGTTTGACCAGTCCCTGCGTACAAGCTCGAAGCCCTTTATCTTCACTCTTCCGGCTTCCGATAGCAGTGCGTATTTCTTCTTTGCACCTGCCGAGCTGTTTCCTTTCTTGCCTACGAAGACCCCTCTTACATAGTAATCCTCAAGCTCGAGCTCCATCGTCTCAGGAAGCTTTGCGTTTATCTCCTCCAGGAATTTCATGGCCTCTTCCTTGCTCTTTCCCTGCGTCTGCAGGAAGATGCTATCGGTATCCCCGTAAAGAACCTTGAAGCCGGTCTTTTCCGCCTCCTCTATCGTCATTGTTATGTAGGACCTGCCGAAAGCGGTTACGCTTGCAGCGCACTCCCTTGAGTACCATCTGGATCTTGCATAGCCCAGATAGCCATAGAATGAGTTTGCAAGTATCTTGAGTGCGCTGGATCTTGCGGCAAGGGTCTGATTATCAGGGTCATTCTTGTACGCTTTCTTTATATCCTTCCTGTCATCAAGGAGCTTCTTCAGGGCCTTGGGCACTATGCCCATAGGGCTTGCCATGAATTTCGTACCGTTTGGAGCCTCGCTTGCCTTGCCCTTATAGTCAGGATATGCTATGGTTGATGGGTCTATATTATGGGATATTATTATCGAGGGATATAAGCTTCTGAAGTCAAAGACTACGATGCCGTCATAGATGCCTGCTTCCGGGGTCTTTACAAATGCCCCTTCTATGGGGTTGGACATCCGGTCGCTTATCTCGTATTGCGAGGGTTTGTTCGGCACTATCTCGTTATTGTCTGAGGCATAGCGCATGAGGAGCGCTTCCACAAGCTGGCCTGTCGTAGATACGGCATTCTCGGCGAGAGTCAGCCTCGATACCTTCGATGTTTCTATCTGCAGATTTATGAAGAATTCGTAGAGTTTGTTAAGCGTTACGGAATCGCTTAGGGAGTAATCTGCAAGCTCTTCCAGGTCTGCATCCGAGCCGTCCCATATCTGCCATATGTTGTTTTTATCGACGGTTATCTTAGTATCGCCGCTTATCGCCCTGTATACTTCCGAGAGAGTGAACCTGTTTATCTTTATCAGCTTCTCTGATGCGCCCACTATTGAGACGAATCTTGCTACGTTGTAGACATCGAGGTTTATCCTTCCTGGAATGCGTATGGCTTCAAGCAATCCGTGGTGCTCCTGCCTCACATCCTCATCGTATCGCCCTATGTGAAAGTCGATACCGTTCTTCTCCGCCCTTTTCATAAGATAAGGTATATCAAAATTCGAGGAGTTATAGCCAGATAGTATATCTATGTCCTTCTCCTTTATCAGCTTGACAAAGGCGCTTATCATCTCCTTCTCGTTTGCAAAGGTCCTGACGAAGTCGCGGTTTATCTTCTTGGTAGTCAGAACTGCAGCCTCTCCTCCAGTATAGTAGCTTATCATTATTGCAGGGTCTTTATCCGGCCTTGGCACCACTGACGGATTATAGGTCTCTATGTCAAAGCACATGTAGCTTAGGCCTTTTTCAAGAACGTACTCCTTGTCAAGCTCCTTTATGCTGTCAAGGATCAGCTCTCCGCCCTCTTCATGGACAACTGCCGAAACGCCGTGCAGTGGATTCAGTTTTTTGTCTATAAGATATCTCTTCCAGTATAATATGTCATATTCATAAGACTCTCCGAACTCTGACAAGAGCTTGCTTACTTCAGGTACGTTTCTGGAATTGTTTGTCTCTACCTTCAGCACCGTCTTCTCCTTCCCGGAGAGAGTCATGTTCGTCTTTGTTACTCCATGTATTGCAAGCTGATTGCCCTGCTGGTCCCTGAATAGCATCTTCTCTATTGAAGATTCGTCTATATTGATGTTGTAAGGGACGAGTTTAAAGTAAGGATAGAAGCTCTTGTCAAGGATCGAGTATACACTGGAGTTGTTCTTTACAGTAAGGCGTATTATGCTTCTTCCTGCAGACGAGATATGGTCTATATCGATAAGAACTCCCTGTAGCTCCATAGCCTCACCTGCAGCTGAACTTCCTTAAGCCTTAAGCAGTTAATACAGTGAGTTATTTCTCCTGAAGGCGTGCTCTTGAGAGTGGCAGCGGAGCGACGAAACCCATTGAATATGCGACAAGAGTTCCTCTTGAACCGCATTCAAAATTGAGCATGTTTATGACATCCTCTGCAAAATTTATCGGGAGCGTCTTCTTTTCCTTCCACATGCTGACTATCTCATCCGTTTCCTTCTTGCTCTCCTTTGAGATTATGTTTCCCTTGATCTCAAGCCTGCCTACATTCTTTGATGCTTCCTGGCCTTCGTAGTCAGTAGTGAATGTGAAATCAACATGCACATTTTCCTTCTCAACTCTTACGTCATCGAAGTTTATGTTGAACTTCATATTCGCTATCATGTCTCTGTGCTCTCTCCTTGCCTCTACCTTATTTATATTTACTTCCGTTATCATAAAAACACGTAGTCATATAATACATTAAACATTATTAATCTTTTGCTGGACCACCAGGTTTCTTTATATTTAGCAGAGAGACATATGCGATGCTTCTTTGGGCACGTAGCGCAACTTGGATAGCGCATCTGGCTTCGGACCAGATGGTTGCGGGTTCAAATCCCGTCGTGCCCGTAATGCGTTTATTCCCTTTTTAGCACATTCTTGAGGTGTATTGTGGCAGTGGCTTGGGCCGGGTTGCTTTCCTTTAGCAGTAGTATAGGAGACCTGTAATTCCCGAAGTCAGCATGTATCATTGTTCGCAATCCCCTGGATTCCCAGCTGTTGCCAATACTGGCAACTATATGGCCGTATGCAGGAGTACGTAAATATGACCATGTTATCTTTTCTTCTGCAGATAACTCTCTTGAAAGAGCCGCCTTTGCTTTGGGATCGGCAAGCAGGTTTTCAGCTTCCTCTATAGTAAGCATGCGTTCGTCCCTTTCCTCAGATATTTTGACTGCATTATGGAGATCCGGACCCTTTCCTGAGTCAAATGTTAACAGAGTGTATCTTTCCTTATTGATATAGAATGAGTGTTCGGATATCCCTTCCTTGATCTTGTTTGCTTTTTGCTGCAACAAATCACTTCTGATTAATCTGCAGGAAAAGCATAAATACCAGACATTAGGTTATTTTTTGTGGATTTAATGATTGTTAGCGATAAGCAGCAGTCCTCTAAGATAGACTCTGAAAAGATAAGCGAGGCTATTAATAGGCCCGGATGCATGAAGTCGAAGGATTTTCTTTCACACCTTAGAGACGCAGGAGTAGAGGTTCTTGGCAGTATAGGCCATGGCAGAGTGCAGGTACGTAATCCCGATAATGGGAAGAAGGGATATGTGAACCTTATGGACAAGGACCTGAATAAGGCGTATAGGAAATCAGTAACGCATACGCTTGGGATACTGCTGAGGACAGAATAGGATAGTGCATTTTTAAATAACGGGCATAGAAGCGGACGCTCCGGAGATACAAATGATGGCCTTCTTATGGTTATTTCTTGCGCCCATTGCGGCTTTCTGACGCTTCTATAGAATTCTTCGTTATCTCGAAGTTGCAGCTGTTGTGGGTAGAACACCATGCATAACACTTGTCTGCTTCTACTTTTAGGGTGTAATGCAGCTTACAGACCTTGCATTGATATTCCATGATAGCATTTTGGTTTTTGTTTATAAAAAGGCATAGTATTATTTGCCGATTGGAAGATTCGGAGTTGAAGCTAATCTGCTGGATTATCGCATACGGCTCAGTAATGCCCAAGGAGTGTGAAGTTCAATGAACGTATGCATTTGCTCCCCTTCATTGCAGTGAAGAGCTTCCTTATCCTCTGCGCATCTGCAGCCATGTTGAGCATGTCAAGGCACATTGTTCCGTTGTGCTGATGGACTGTAACCTTTATCTCATTCTCAAAATCGTGCAGCATGTTCGAGACGTGGTTCTTCTCGTTGTCCTTATAGGTTATCACAAATACAACATTGTGATTTCCTTTAAGCGATTCTATTACCTTATACTCGCTCAGAAGAAGATCTATCGTGGACCTCAGCATCTTTGACCTGCTCTTGAATCCCAGGCTGTCCTGTATCTCGTTCAGCTCTGCCAGGGTCTCTTTGTCCAATGATATGCTAAGTATTTCCATGTTCCCATCTTTTATTAAGAGCCTTGCGTTTTTCCCCTTTTATTAATAATAAATATCATAATATTTATTAACTTATATTGCATTATTGGTAGTGCGACCTGTTGAGTGATAATGTGAAAGGAAAGGATTGGGCAGTTTTGGGAGCAGGCATACTGCTGCTCGTCGTACTGCTCTTTACGATAACGCCGTTTGGCAGCGATGCATACAATACGATAATGTATGTTCTGAACCCGTCAAGTGATCTTGCGCTTGGGACCATACTGGTCATAGCGTTTATCCTTGGCATACTGCATGGAGCGACCCCTGACGAGCATACGTGGCCCATAACATTCAGCTATGCGATTGGAAGCTACAGTACACGGAAGGGAATGAAGGCGGGATTCGCCTTCTCGGCAGGATTCACTGTGCAGCGCGCGATACTCACGACTCTCGGCTTCCTTGGGCTGGCTGCGATTTACAAAACATATAATCTTGACGGGCCGGTCTATTTCATAGTCGGAATAGTTATGGCAGTAGCTGGAATCTACGTCCTGAACAAGAAATTATACCCCCATCTTGACATAGGGAAAAAACTGCTGGGGAGCGAACACCACACCGAATATGCGGAGAGGGTGCCTATGCATGAGGATGAGCCCAGCCCGAGGGGAGTCTCCATGAGGATGGCCACCGTACATGGACTCATAGCGGGATGGGGATTTGGGGCTTACTCTACGATAATAACATTCATACTTGCACCGCAGGTTCCCGGTCTCATATATGCCCCACTGGTCGGACTGATGTTCGGGCTTGGAACGATGTTCATGCAGATAATGTTCGGTGCCTTGTTTGCTAACATCGCAAGGATAAAGAGACTCACCGAGAACCAGATAAAGCATGTCGGGCGGATGACTGCAGGAAGAACCCTCTATTATGGAGGCATAGCTTTTGCAATTATAGGCCTGTTGATAATCTTCTTCCCGTTCATAGATAATTTTGCGATAAGCACAGGGAATCCGATACCTAACCTCAGCTCTGTGACGATAGCGACATTCCTTGTCCTTATAGTAGTAGGCATCATAGGATTTGGCAACCTTGCTATAGAGTTAAGGAGGATACTCAAGTACAAATCTGTTAAAGGAACTTGAACTAGATTGCATGCTCTTTCCTAAGCAGCTCCAGTTTCTTCTTGGCTCCGCCTTTTGCAGAGTAATTTCCTATACTTCCATCGGAGCGCACTACCCTGTGGCACGGGATCATTGGAGCAAGCGGATTTATCTTCATTACAGAGCCGACAGCTCTTGCAGCTCCCGGATATCCTGCCATTTCGGCAAGCTGTTTGTAGCTCCTGGTCTGGCCTTTAGGTATTGAAAATGCGGCAAGAAGGACCTCTCTCTGAAAAGCAGTCAGCTGATATGCGCCCAGCTTCTTCTCGATCTCTTTTTGGTTTATTGGATTACCTTATGAAAGCATCTTGCTTATTCCAGGCATGCTCTCCAGGGACTTCTCCTGTTCAAGCTGTTTGTAAAGCATATACATTATCCCTACGGTAAGGAGGACGCCCATCCCGGTTCCTACAGCGCCTGTCAGCGTTGCCAATGCGGCCAATAATCCTACGAATATGCTGCCCAGTATGGTTATAGTGGGTATATACTTGTTGAGGACATTCTCGGTTATCCTCGGATCCCTTCTGAATCCAGGTATCTGCCATCCTACTCCCTGCAGCTGCTCGGCAACGTTCTTGGGGCTCTGTCCAGTCATCTCTATCCAGAATCTCCCGAATATTATGCAGAGCACTATCAGCACAAGCGTGTATGTGATTATGTGCACCCATTCAGGCACCTGTATCAGTCCCCCAGTAGGAAGATACAGCGGACTTGTCGATGTAGCAAGGAAGGTTACATAAGGGCCATAGCCACCTATCCCGCCGTATGTTGATGAATAAGGAAGCGGGAAGTTAGGCGATATCAGGTATATTATGCCTCCGGTAAGCTGGTTGGTCAGTCCTCCTGAAGTGGATGGAACCTTCTGGTAGAATGCAATGAAGTGTGCAAGCGGTGCCAGCCCTCCGGAAACTCCTGCGAGGAAGCCGAACCATACCGTAAGGCTGAGAACAAGCGAGGTTGCAAGTATTACAGGCAGCACGCTTACGTAAAGGAATGGTATTGGAAGCCTTCCGCCTACGCCCCTAAGCTGGCTGAATGCGAGGGGCACCTCTACCGTTATGTCGTACGCGTATATGCTTACCAGCATTACGAGTATTGAGAAGAATAAAGGTCCGAATGCGAGTATTGCATTTGGCAGTGCTGCTGCACCTCCTGCAGCTATGGCCTGGACAGCTTCATTGCCCAGGATATTTATCGTTCCTGCTATTATCGAATATGCGACTCCTCCTGCTATGAAGAGGTTGATTCCTGATGTTAGGCCGTACTTGACCATCATCTCATCGAGGAAGATGACTATTATGGCGCTTATTGCAAGCTGAAGCACTACCAGTCCGAAGAATGCCGGCGCTGCGACAGGGACATATCCCGTGAATGTGAATATGAATGATTCAGCTACTGCAATCACTATCGCTGCAAGCTTCTGGATTGCCTGGAACCTGCCCTTCTGCTCAGGATCGTTCATGTCTATGTTGAATACACCTGATCCCTGAAGCAGCTGGAGTATTATGCTTGAAAGCACTATCGGGCCTATACCCACTGTTATCAGGGTGCCGGTCCTTGCTGCGAATATTACGTTGATCAGCTGGAGCACCGGCTGCTGCAGGGTAGCTATATTGACTCCGTATGCAGGAGTGCTGAACAGTATGAAGTATGCGCACATTATCGCGCCTGTCCACTTGAGCTTGTCCCTGAATGAGAGTGGCGAAGCTGGCTTCTTTATGCCAGGTATCAGCTTAAGCAGAGGGTCTAAGGATTTAATATTCATTTATGCACCGCAGTGGTTAACTCAATAACGTAGTTCATATTTTTATCAATGTTTATATATACATTGGGCTCCTTTGAGGTTCTGCCTTTTATGAACCCACGGAGCATCGCTACGGACAGCTCTGCCATGTCTGCATTTGAGTTATAGTATGAGCATGAGAGTTTTGCTGAGGCGCTCTTCTGCTTTATCTCGATTGACTCTCCGGACATTCCGAAATATCTGGCCAGATTCTCCAGTATCTCACTGGGATCCTCAGACATGTGCCTCTGGGAGATCTCGATCCCTATCAGATAGAGCAGCTTGGTCACTTCACTCCTGAGAGGCTGCTTTGCCATCGGCAGCATTGGCAGCATATGGTACTCCGCCTCCGACCTGCTGCTGAACTTTATCCCATGCATGTGCGTTGCTATCGCATCTATAACATCCTCGATAGAAGGAGGGGTGTGCTCCTTCAGGACCCTTCCCGGATATGAGACGAACCTGCACTCCTTGTTCCCGTAGTATATGCACTCCTTCTCTATAGTGTTTATCGGCTCTCCTGAATGTGCCGAGAGGTACCCTGCTATTATTCCGGATTCGAAGAAGTGTATTCTTGCCCCTATGTTTATTGCAGGGTATTTCTTTGAGCCGGCGTTTATTGCCAGTGCATCTATGAAAGGATAGTATTTGATATGCCTGAAACCGAGCCTGCGGAGAGCAGGGATGAGCAGGTTATCCTCTTTTTTAGAGCTTGATCGTATCTCCATCCCTATAGAATAGCCGAAATTATATGCAGCCCTCGACATGCTTGGCGTCAGTGCATAGATAAGGTCCTCTATTACCGCTGCGTCGGATAGGTCTTTTGTTGAATAGGCCAGGCTCTTTGCAAGGAGGCTTTCAAGATCGGCAGCTTGTGGCAACTGGCGTGGTTTTGGTTTTGCTTTCCTTGCAGGCGCTTTTCTTGCAACGGGCTTGCGCCCGGAAGCAGCCTTTTTCTTGTTTTTAGCTTGTTTCATGCGCTCTCAACAATCCTCTTTGCATAGGAATATTTATATCTGCTTTTTAACAGCTATTAATAATGGACCTGCTCGCACTGATACTCCAATTGGTTATTGATACTTCCGTTTCATGGTTAAGAATGTTTATCGCACTCTTCCTCTCGATAATAATCGGCCTTGCCATAGGGATTTATGCCGCAACTTCAGAAAGCGCTTCCAAAATAATAATACCTGTTGTTGACGTTCTGCAGACACTGCCAATACTTGCCTTCTTCCCTTTTGTGATATTCGTGGTTGTGAGCGCCCTTCCTGGTTCCTTGGGAGTCAACGCCGCTGTGATCTTCCTCATAATAACGAGCATGCTCTGGAATATAATATTCGGCGTTTACGAAGCGGTAAAGACGCTTCCTAATGAAATGCTGGAGATTGCGTCCCTGTACAGGTTCAGCACGCTTGACAGGATAAGGAAGATATTCATACCTGCAAGCATACCTCGTGTCATTGAGCAGAGCAGGCTCTCCTGGGCGATAGGGCTTTTTTACCTTGTTACAAGCGAGATATTCTCTGTGGGGAACACGCAGTATCAGGTAGGTTACGGCATAGGAGTTGCGCTCGTAACACTCGGATCTACCAACATATACTACTACCTTGTAGGAGTGCTTGTCTTCCTTGCGTTCCTCATAGTCACAATATTGTTCTTCTTCAACCCTCTTGAAAAGAGATTCAAGATAGGCGAGCCGAAGGACGTAGACATCATAGGTTATAAGAGGGCGGCATCTGTCGTCAGCATGGTCAGAAAGGTCTCCTATGTTGACAGGGCCACCAGCCTGCTGGTAAACAGCGGAGCCACGATAACTAAGAGCAGCATTAAGATTGCAAAAAGAGTAAGGCTTCCTTATGCGACTGCAAAGAAGAAGAGGAAGAGCGGCGGCATTTACAGATACGCGCCTTATTTAGTTGCCGCTTTTGCCTGCATATTGCTTGTTTATTCCGTAATAGAGTTTAACCTTGCACAGTATGAAGGCGAGGTGATTATGGCACTATTCGCAACGCTTGCCAGGGTATGGGCAGCGTATGCCGTGATACTGCTTATTGCGATACCCCTCTGCATATACCTCATATTCGTCTCAAGAAGCAAGGTCAGGTATACGACGACTTTCATGATACTCGCATCGATACCTGCAACGATATTGATGCCTGTGATAGTGATCGCCTTCAAGGGCCTGCCCTATGGGCCGAATCTTGTTGCATTCCTGATATTCTTCTTAAGCGGCATCTGGTACGTCATATTCGGAATACTCTCCAATGCGAGCGCCATAAGCAACATACTTGAGGTAAGGGACGTTTATGGGGTCAGGGGAAGGAAGGCATGGAGGGAGTTTTATATAGGGGCGATACTGCCTGGCCTGATAACCGGAAGCATAACCGCAGTAGCTGCAGAGTGGAACGCCAGCATAGTTGCAGAATACTTCACAAGCAGCGGGATATCCGGAACGGGGAGCAGCACCGTACTCACATCTGTTGGCGTAGGCATGGGTAAACTCCTTGATTTATCGCTAAATGCGAACAACGTAGGCCTTCTGATGCTCGCGATAGTAAATATGGTGGCCATGATATACCTTATAAATTTCTTTGTCTGGAAGAGGCTATATAGAAAGGTTGCTGCGGTTTACAAGTGATATCATGAAGATGGTTTCGATAGAGCATGTTTCATTCAGCTTTGAAGACAGCGGGATAGAGGTTATGGATGATGTCTCCTTCTATGTCAATGAAGGGGAGTTCGTATCGATAATAGGCCCTTCAGGCTGCGGGAAAAGCACGTTGCTTAGGATAATAGCGGGGCTGATACCTCCGAAAAAAGGAAGCGTCCATTACTCGGGGAAGAAGGTTGATGGGCCGAGCCATGGGATGGGCTTTGTCTTCCAGGATTTCGCACTCATGCCATGGCTGACCAATCTTGAGAACATAAAGGTAGGTCTCTCCTTGACAGATATGGGCGAGGATAAGAAAAATGAGATAGCCGTTGGTCTTTTGAACAAGTTTGGATTGGGCGGACTGGGCAAGCAGTATCCTAACTCGCTCAGTGGAGGCATGAAGCAGAGAGTGGGGATAGCCAGGGCTATTGCGGCTGCTCCCGATGTGCTGCTCATGGATGAGCCCTTCAGCGCGCTTGATGAGCTGACTGCCGAGACTCTCAGATCCGATATAGTGTTTATGCTTGAGAGCAAGGACATATCCGTAAAATCAGTCATAATGGTAACCCATAACGTCGAGGAAGCGGTTGAGCTTTCCGACAGGGTGATAGTGCTTTCAAAAAAGCCTTCGTGTGTGAAGAGGATAGAGGTAATAAAGCACAAGCGTCCGCGTGACAGAAAAGCCGGATGGTTCGGCAAGGTTGAAGACGACATATACGCTGATCTTACAGACTGATCATTTTGAATTCGACCATGTGTCATTCTCAGGGTCGTAGCGCAGGAGCTTTGTCCTTACGCCCCAGTCAACAAGAAGGCCTTTTAATATTTCATGGTTCCTTTGCTTTTCTCCGTGAAAGACAAAGCCCATTGTCCCTAAGGAATCGAATAGTTCTTCAGAGCTCATCTCTTTCTTCGAGAGGATCTCCGCGGTGCTCTTGAAAGGTTCGATCGCCTCGAGCTTGGCCTTTATTATCTTTGACCTGTTCCTGACGGTTATGCTCTCGCCTTCCTTGGTAAGGGTTATCCTTGAATCCTTTGTCTTTGTGAACCCAAGCATGTCGCATGCTTCTATGAGCGGAAGCAATGAATCTATGTCAATTTCGGACTCCTCTGCCAGTTTTGCAAGATCCATCCTGTTGCCATTCTCCTTTATTATCTTGATGATGCCGAGCATCCTGCTCATGCCTATGTCTAAAGGAAAGAGCTTATTCATATCTGGCTATAGGCAAGATTAAGCTTATATTCCTTTTCTTGTGCTCGCAGATCAGGCTATTTCGTAGTGCTCAAGGAGCTCCTTTATGCCCTGGTCCACGTCCACCTTGGCCTCGAATCCCAGCTTCTCCCTTGCATTCCTGGTATCCGCAAGCGTATGCTGGACGTAATTGCTTATCTTGTTGGGCACGTATTGGGTTTTCAGCTCTTTTCCTGAAAATTCGCTTATCTTAGCAACAGTGTCGTTCAGTGTGTAGCTCTTGCCTGTGCCAACGTTGAAGATACCATAGCCCTTGTAAGAGGAAGCGAGTATCGCAGCATTTACCACGTCTGAAACATTTGTAAAGTCCCTGGTCTGCTTGCCGTCCCCATATATAACTGCAGGCTGGTTGTCCCGCAACGCCCATATGAACTGCGTGACAAGATTGGCATACTGCTTCTTGTTCTCCTCTCTCTTTCCATAAACGGAGAAGAGCCTTATGCCTGTTGCGTCAAGGCCGTATAATTTGGAATATAGCTCTGCAAGCCTCTCCACGTAATACCTTGCTTCCGTATAGAAATCGGTTACATTCGGCATCAGATTCTCTGAATACGGCATCTGCAGCCCGTTGTATAGCGAGGATGATGATATGAAGACGTTCTTTGCATTCTTCTCTATAGAGTATTTGAATACCTTTACTGCCCCTTCGACAACCTCATGGACACGGTTATTATCCTCCTTGTACATTGGGGTTGAAGAGTACATTCCAAGGTGGAATATGTAGTCAGGATTGACATCTGCCTTGCTTATCTCCTTTGCGTCAAGCTTGAGCAGTTTAACGTTGTTGTTCTTGATGTCATCCGCAAGATTTGCCTCTGTTCCCGTATGCATGTTGTCTATTACCGTAACACTGTTTTCCTTTGCAAGAGCTGAAACAAGATTGCTCCCTATGAAGCCCGCTCCTCCGGTCACTATTATCTCTTTGTCTTTGATAGCCATAGTATTCGCCTAAACCTGTCAATTACTGGTTTGTTTTCCACATATAAAAAGCTTGCTTTTTTGTTTATTGGATAAGAATTCAGACCTTTCCCAGGTAGTGATAGATAATGCCCAGATTAAGGAGTATGAGGATCGCCATAAGGTATATCTGGTATGTGCTGATGTAGAAGTTCAGAAGAGTCACGTCTGCGACCGTCCCTCCGACCACATAAAGAAGCGATATGAATATCGGCACGGTGCATGCGCAGCTTGCTATCGTCCCTCCTGCAAGCATTATGATTGATCCTGATACGCTCCCGGAAATGGCACGTGCATATTTTATGTGGCCGTGTATGGAAGATACTGCAACTGTTAGGAGTAGGGCCGAGGTAATAACAAGCAGATAGAGCATGTATGTGGGAATGGTTATCAGGAAGATGCCGTAGTTGCTGCTTATTATCAAGTAATAGAATACCATATAGTAGATTATCGCTGTGACTGCAAAAACTGTTAGGTAAATAGGTTTTCTCAGTACTGAGGTTAGCCTGCTGATCCTGCTCATCGGGGTTCTCTTAGGCCTCTTTGGATTTCTCTTACGCTTTTCAGGTTCCCGCGGCATTTTTATTACCGGTTAAGTTCAGAATGAATTCTTCTCTATCTGCAGCTCTATCTTGCTTATCGCAGGAAGGCTGCATGCGCTTATTGATGTTGAGTTGTTCATGGTTAGGCACATCTCCGCTATGTAGACATCAGCAGCGGCATACTCTGACCAGGAGAACTGGTCGTTCGGCTTTGCCAGTGAATTGAGAATCTGCGCGTGAGTCATGTATGTGATTTCAGGATAACTGCCTATGATCGCTGTCGAGTTGCCGAAGTCTATGCCATCGGCCCCGTTAAGCTGGTAGTTGCCCCAGATAGTGTAGGGTGTGCCGGTGAAATTATTGAGCTTGTTTATCAGATTGAATGCGGCTATGGCGCTCTGGTTTTTGGAATTGTTTACCTCCTGGCCTATTGCAGACATCGGCTGCAGTGCAAATCCCCCTGTTATCGGATATTCGTCTTCGAGAGTTATGAAGTTTATGTAGGGGCTATTGTAATGGTTTGTAATGTCCAATCCTGGAGTCGTATACTCATTGGCATTCCAGTATAGAGTAGGGACGTCGCTGTCCTGAAGGGCGCTGTAGCCTTTGTACAGTGCGTTGAAGCTTCCGAATCTTGATAGGGCAAGAGCCATTGCCCACCTGTTCTCTCCGCAGAATACGCAGGTTATCGAACCCAGATATATTACAGAGGGCTTGCCGTTTATCACCACTCCGTTAGTGGGATAAACCTTGAAGCTGCCTATCAGATATGCTACAGGATTCTTTATCGAACCGTTCAGGTACATCTCTCCGGCGGTTTCAAAGTATGAATTAGGGGCATTGTTTATTATGCCAAGCTGCGTCGTGTTAAGCGGCTGGTCTATATTGGCAAGCCTGTTTCCGAAAGTATTGTTAGTAATGGTATTGGAGGTTGAATTTGAGGCCAGAGTATGGTTTGCCGCAGCTGGCTGCGTCTCTATTTTTACAAGGGCAAAAGCAGCTATGGTTATGGCTATGATTGCTACTACTAAAGATACTGAAGAGACTATTCTAAGCGTCTGTATAGCTTTTTTGTAAGATGTGACGCTCTTTTGAGAATCCGATTTTTTTGCTGCCATAATTAACATCCTCGCTACTTCGTAGCTATTTTACAGTAATGGATGGAAATTGGTATTTATCATACTTTCCTTTTTGTTAGTTTACTTCGGATTTATATCATGGCTTAATTTGCCATCCGCATGTACGACATGGTCATTTTTATGCTTCTAAATTCGGTTTTATATGAGATGCTATAATAAGTTAATGATATAAAATAAAATCTAGGTTTTAAAATATAGATAATATAAGGATAAGCATGAGCCAGCTTTCAAGCACGATGATAAAAGAGACAGCTATGGAACTTCCGGAGATGTCTGATGCCCACTGCCACCTTGAACTATTCAAACATCCTTTGGAAATTATAGAAAGAGTACGATCGGAGGGCATCCGGATGATCATAACTTCAGGAGGCACTGTGGAAGGGAATATGGGAGCCGTAGAGATGACGGGCTATGATGGTGTTTTCGCTACGGTAGGGATAGATCCTTCTGCAATAGGGGATGCGGATCGCATAGAAGATCTTGAGATGCAGGTACGATCGAATCCGAAGATAATAGGGATAGGGGAGATAGGCCTTGATTCCAAATACATTGACAGGTATGGTCTTGATCTTCAGAGAGACATTTTCAGAAAGCAGATAAACATAGCTGAGGAGCTGGACATACCTGTAGTGGTGCATGCAAGAGGCATGATGAAACATGTGGTGGAGATTGTGCATGAGTTCCCAAGGGTCCGTTTCATGATGCACTTTTTCGACGGCACACTGGAAGAGGCGCAGAAGCTTGCAGGAATGGGGCACCTGATATCCATACCGCCAAGGCTTTCCTCGAATAGGAAAAAGGTTATAAAGCATCTCGATATAAGCAATATAGTAGTTGAGACGGATTCCCCGGTTGCTGGAAACAGCCCTTCGGATGTTAAGGAGACCTTGGAGTTTATATCAAAAATGAAAGGTATCAGCTTTTACGATGTGGCTTCCATGATAACCGGAAATCTAAAGAGATTTTTTTATATATGATATTAATGGGCCCGTAGCTCAGCTTGGACAGAGCGACAGACTTCTAATCTGAGGGTCGCGGGTTCAAAAGACCTTCTGAAAATCCCGCCGGGCCCGATATGAAGTGATGTTATGGGAAACAATAAGGAATTTGACGAGATAATCGCGCAGATAAAGCAGCAGATAGACTCCTTGCTTAATGATAACAGCGTTCCTAGGAACGTGAAGAATTCGCTGAGCGAGGCAAAGGTTGCACTTGCTGATGAAAAGAATCCTTATTCGGTCAGGGCAGGCACAGCGACATATAAAGTAGATGAGATAAGCAACGACATAAACCTGCCTCCCTATGCCAGGACAGTTGTCTGGAACATACTCAGCATGCTTGAAGGAATAAAGGAGTGAGCATCTGTTGAATGTTTATTAATTCTTTTGCACCAATCCTTAACGAGAGCATGGGGTTCAAGGCTGATGATAGGATAAGACGGGCCATTGCCAGAGACAGAAAGTATATGCTCACCACTACAAAAGAAGACTTCCCCTTGGTGGTCCAGAAGGCCTCTGGAGACTATATACATGACATTTCCGGAAACAGGTTTATCGATTTCTCAACGTTTATATCAGTGTATAATTTCGGAGGCAACTCCAGAAAAGAGGTGAGGGAAGCAATAGTGAAGCAGATTGATCTGCTTATGCATAACGCTTTTACCGACTATTATTCAGAGGGCCCGGTAAATTTCGCAGAAAGCCTCCTGAAAATGCTTCCTAATGGTTTTGGCAAGGTGTTCTTCTCAAATTCAGGCACGGAAGCGAATGAGGCCGCACTTAAGTTTGCAAGGATATTCACTAAGCGCGAGTATGTGCTTGCCTTTTACGGCGCGTTCCATGGGAGAACTTACGGATCGTTATCCATGACTGCTTCTAAAACAGTGCAGCGGGCAGGAGTCGGACCGTTAGGGCCAGTTGTCCATGCGCCATATGCATACTGCTACAGGTGCCCTTTCAAGCTTGAGTACCCTTCATGCGGAATGGCCTGCGTCGATTACATAAAGAAATATCCTTTGAGCAAGGAGATACCTGCAAATGAGACCGCTGCGATATTCATGGAGCCCATACAGGGAGAGGGCGGTTACGTTGTGCCTCCTAAAGAGTTTGTAAAAGGAATGCGCGAGATAGCTGATGATAATGGCATGCTTCTTGTTGATGATGAGGTTCAGGCAGGATATATGCGCACAGGCAAGTTCCTCGCGCTTGACAATTTCGGGGTTAAGGCAGATATCTACACCTTTGCAAAAAGCATCGGGGCAGGGCTGCCTCTCGGAGTAACGGTTACGAGAAGCTCACTTGGCGACCTGAAGCCCGGTTCGCATGCGAATACTTTTGGAGGTAATGCCGCTGTCGTGGCAGGCGCAGATGCGCTTCTTGGCTACGTGAGAAGAAATATGGTTAGGATAGAATCAGGAGTGAAGGAGAGGTCAAGGATCGCAATGAAGCGGTTGAATGAAATGAAGGAGAACTACGAGATTGTAGGGGACGTTCGTGGCATAGGGCTGATGATAGGTATTGAGATCGTGAAGGACAAGAAGAGCAAGATTCCAGGCGTAAAGGAAAGGGACGCAATAATAAAGAGGGCTTTTGAAAGCGGGCTTGTTCTTCTTCCTGCAGGAGAGTGTTCAATTAGGATAATACCGCAGCTTGAGATTGACAAGAAGGTTCTGGAAAAAGGTTTGGACATACTTGAAGAGACAATCAGGAAGGTTTCACTAACCGCTTGAGTTTATTGCAGGCAAATGCGAACGCCGCATTGACTGACTACGAAGTTGCATTAAAATTTGCGCAAGGGATTGATGATTTTGATGCGCAAAAAAGAATACACGGCATGATTGATAGGATTGGTCAGAAGTCTTAGCCATTGCTCATGATATGACTTAGTGTGTATTTATATATCAAAATATACATCACATATATTACGTTAGCGATCAGTGGGTTGATGATGAAACACAGATCTAAAAAACAGAGTGGGCCTGGGCCTGAACAAGAAAAGCAAATAGGCTCTGCAGAGGATTTTAAGAAGCATGTGGGAAGGATCTCGGACAAGGTAAAGACGCATAGTCTTATTGAAAGTGCAGGAGCGAAAGATTTTGCCGGGAAGGTCGGAAGGGTTTCAGATAGATTGCACGACCCGGAAGTTGAAGAACGCAGGCGCATGCAAAAACATGAAAGAGTGATTGCAGGCATAGGCGCTGCTGTTGCCGTATGGAGCGTGTTAGTGTATGATCCGGCGGCAATCAGGCAGGATGTGAAAACGGTAAAATCTACTACAAATGCAGAAGTTATCAATTTATTGCACAGCGAACAAACGAGCAAACATCAGGCTATGGGAGAATCGGTATCTAGCGGTTTGCCAACTACACAAGCTGTAGCGAAGATTAATATAGATAAGATAAGGGGAAATTCTTATCTTCATAAAAACGGCCATTTGTATGAATTGCAGAATTCGTGGTCAGCCCAGTTCAATATTAATTTGGGCATTATCACTAAAAATGCAGGAGGAAAAACAAAGAATCCGGAAGTGCTATGGCTGCAGAATGCGTTTAGTTCGTATAAAGGCAAGGCAACAATTACATCTGAGATTTACCATGGAACCGTCCACATTGCACGTGAGATGGTTCATCGTGACAAAGAGGTAAATTGGGACTTGATTAGCGTTGGGCTATTGGGCAATGCTGCCAAGGAGGAAGCATTGCCGGTAGATATTCTCAGGGGAATAAGCGGCAGAGGCAAGGTATCTGATGATAGTAAGATAGAGGGAAACGATACGTACGAATACACCAGGTCAATTGCTGCTTCTACTGACAAAGTCCATATTGCCCTCGATATCAGAACTGCAGTTAAAGGACCGCATGAAGTGGAGATAAGCTTTGGCTATGCTCCAATAGGGAAGAAGGGGGATGTTAATTGGAAGAAAGAGACGACATTTGATAACGTTACATATCATGTTAAAGGAACGGTAGTAAGCGCAAATATGGGTTTTAGCAAAGTTTATGACGCGGGGCTTACTATTGATGGTTATGCCGATGGTGAGTTTTTCTATGCACAGAAGCTGAGTGGCACTCTCGGCATATATGAAGAAGAAAAGGGAAAGTTGAAGGCATTGCCAGTAAGCGGATTTAAGGATTATAGCACTGCAGAATACACATATAACGTAAAATCAGTAATTATACATAAGGGGACAGTCAAGATAGGCACAGTTAAAGGAAATGAAAATAAATAAACAACTATTGTTTTACACTGTTGTCAATAATTATAAAAATCGGGCGTTTATACATAGCTAAGGAGGTTGAACTGGCCTTCGTTGCCCGTGTAGGAGTTGTTTTTGCACTTAAGCATTAGGCAATATTGCCTTATAGTAGCAAGAGAAACGTTAGCAGAATTAATAAGCCGAATATTATAGATATCAGGCCGGTGATTATGATAAATTTTACAGTGGTGTCATGTGGAGATTTTTGAATTATTTCAGTATTAGGTAGTGCTTTTTTGATAATGCTCAGATATTGCATAATTGTAATATCATTTTGTGTTTTTGCGTTCAATAAATAATAGTTATAATCTCTTTCGTAGGTTACAAGACGAATTGTATAAAGGCCGAATCTGTTTTCAGAGTATATGATTATTTTTTGGATTGCGGCATATTGAATTGAGAAGTTTTTGTCATTTGAATTGCATAATGTCTTTGGACTGGTTTTGTTTTTCAGTACGTTTTCAGTAGCGGCTTTGTTTAGGAATATGCGAAATGAAATTAAAGCAGTTTGAATATTTCCTTTCTCAGTATAGCCGATATTTGCAAATATTACTCTTTTATTAGTAAAGAATAGTGACACAGGAGTTCTGAATGT
>JAKAUU010000027.1 GCA_021817505.1 Microcaldota archaeon
GTACGAGAGAGAGCAGCTCAGGCTTTATTGACATGAGCAGTATTCTTGTAGCATCCCCTATTCCAGGCATGCTTACCTCGTATTCCGGCACGAATCCCCCATTATCCACTATGCTTATGTTTGCGGTCATGCCCTGTACGTTAAGGGAATAGGATTCGTAGACACCATTAGCATCAGGCTGCGGGCCAGCCTTCTTAATATCAAGCTCCTTATCCTCATCTTTCTTATCTGCCAACCATCCACCTACTTGCCAAGGGCATCAACCTTCTTCGTAAGCTCCTCATAATGCGCATTCATAGTGGACAAGAGCTCCTTTGCCTTCCTCGCCCTTGCCTCAAACTTAAGCATGGCCTCATCGCGCTTCGAATCCGGCATCTTCGGGGAAATCGCATGTATCCCGTCAAGTATGCCGCTTATCTCCTTGCTCAGGGCCTGCTGCTCTTCCCTTATCGTCTCTATATCTGCCTGGACCTGCCCTACGCTGCCGGCAAGCGCCGCGCCTTTGCCGACCTTATCCTTAATGTCAGATATGTTCTTCTTTATGAAATTGAAATCGGCCTCGGAAGATTTTGTTATTGCGTCTATCTCATTGCGGTATTTGGTTATCTCATCTACAAAGTGCTCCGCCCTCTTCGCAGCGCGCTGCCCGCTCAGCCTCGAGTCCTTATAGTATTTGGAGCTCTGCTCCTGGACGCTCTTTATCTGCTCTGCCTGGAGCTTTGCAAGTTCCGAGAGTTCCTCTATCTTAAGCAGTACCTTGTCAGACTGTATCTTAGAGCTCTTCCTGTACTCATCTATGCTCTTCTCCGCTGTCTTGTTGAACGTATCGAGGCCCTCCCTGAATATGTTTATCTCATTCCTTATGTCCTGTATCATCGCATTGGCCCCTGAGCTGTCAAGGCTGAACTTGTTGACGCTCTCGGAGTATTTGCTTATGTCCGAAAGGCTTGCATCTATGACGGCCTGCAGCTTTTCGAGTTCCGTCCTTCTAGTATCTATGTGCTTGTAAGCCTTCTCGACCTTCCTCTCAATCTCAGAGATGCGCTTTATCGAATCATACATCTGCTTATTCTTTGTCTTGAATACCTCCTCTATGCCCTTCATTGATTTCGAATAATCGTCTATCTGCTTAGATATCCTGTTGAGAACGGCATCCTGCGCAGAGACATCCGCCACGACATCCGCCTTCTTTACCTCCTCTACCTTCTTCTGCGCCTCTACGACATCTGCGCTCCTGTCCGTTGATGTTGCAGGTGCAACATACATCTTGCCTAGCTTGTAAGTTATCTTCACAATGCTTGCCTTCTCAAGGATCTTGACAAGGTCTGTCATCGTGTCCTCTCCTATTCCCAGATTTCCGGAGAGTATGGATACCTCTGTTTCCCCATTCTTCTTAAGATATGAGACGAGCCTGTCAACGCTTGTCTCTATTGATTTATCAGCCACTGATTACGCCCGATATGGTATCTTTGATTATGTTTATAAATATTAACCATGCGAAAAGCGAAACCGCATTTATATTATAAAAAGCATTATTTTTCTTTAATCCGCATCTGCCAAATCCCCATGCACATCCTGCTGTGAGGAATTGCAAATTGCCAAAACAGCATACAGGGTAACGGCATGCCCTGTACGCCATCAGAAAGCTATTTAAATCTGGAAGATGACTATTGTCCGTAGTGGTTTAATGAATTGGACTACAATAAAAACAAATCTGGCGAACTTTATGGCGATGAACAAGATGCTGATGTTTGCAGCATTGTTTATTGGCATAACAGTTGCTTCTGCACAGACTAGCTCTTTCAACGTATCTGGGCTACAGGGCACTCTCTGCAATGTAATCTCCGCAGTACAGGAGGTAATTGGAGTAATAGCCATACTGCTCTTCGTAATAGGCGGAGTGATGTATGCCGTAGCGCATATGATGCCTAGCGCAGGGTCACTGAGAGCAAACCTGCAGGGATGGTCTATGGGAATGATAGTCGGCGGAGTTGTAGGACTAATACTGGTAATACTCGCTCCTGGAATAGTCGGCTTCATAGTTGGCAACGGTCTAAGCACAACTGCAAATGGACAAAACGCTGGCTTAAGTGCAGTTTCCGGTTGCTCAGGATTGGGAATATTCGGCGGCTACTAAAGCTATAAAAGCAGAAGATGGGGCATCCCCATCTTCTTTTTATTTTTTATTTATCTTTCGGCGCTAACTATTGTTTTGCAAAATGAGCAGCAAGCTAACATATGCCTTAAATAAGTTATCCGAATCTTAAATCTAATGTTCATACATTGGTGTTTATCTGGGAAGCATACTTGCAGAGTCATTCGAGACATATAAGTCCAATATAAGGCTCGTAGTCCTATTCTCGATACCCTTCCTCATAGCATTCATCATACCATTCCTTGCCCCGCTTCCCACTTACGTCAGCGCAGGAGCAATCTTCCTCAGGAGTGCAAGCCTCTTCTATAATGCAACCCCAGTAAACCTTAGCATAATGGCGATAGCAGAATTCTTCTCACTGCTCTTCCTAAGCCTGGCATTCGTTCTTATAAGCCTGATAGTAAAATCCAGAAGGACTCATGTCAAGATAGGGCAGATGGCATTCAAGGAGATAGAGAAGAACATAAGCAAGATCTTCACAGTCCTTCTGATCAGCACCTTCATCCTGATAGTGGCAAATGTTGCAGGGTACTACAGCGGGCATGAAGCGATAATAACGAGTGTCGTAGGGTTCATCATCTTCACGGCAATATTCTATATGCCTAGCGCCATAGTCGTAGATGGGAAGAGCATAACGCGCGCATTAAAGGAGAGCATAAAGCTGCATTCAAAGGAGCCGCAGTACTTCCTAATCTGGCTTTTCAGCCTGATAGTGATAATATCTGCGGTTGACCTGATAGTGATGGCACTAACCGGCGGTGCAATATTCTCAAGCTACATAGTTTTGGTGATAGTCTCATTGTTTGTACTTCCATATTTTGTCATCTTCCAGGCTGAAGCATACATGAATAAATTCAAGCTGCTGAAACACTAATCCCATTATTTATAAATGATTCAGGAGCAACTATATCATGCGACTGCAAGCTCTTGTACTGCTCTCTGTATTCATTATGCTTACCGGACTCCTGCATGCCTCATTATTCATAACTCCGCCTGGTTATTCCACAATAGTATCTAACTCTCCGCTCCCATGCACCCCCGTAATTACTGTTGGGAGCGCCATACCTGCTACAGAAGGCGGCGGCGCGATACTTACCTCACTACCTGCAAACTCTTATGCGATAGAAATAGCCATAGTTGCTACAATCCTCTCAATAATGCTTGTAGCAATAATGTACATGGTAGGGAAACTCTTCCCCCATTCCGGCATAATGGGATGGATCAACCAGGAATACTGGGAGATAGCGAAATCCGTGCTTATTGTCATAATAATATTCGGGCTCCTCGCTTTCCTTAGCAACGTTGCCGTAAGCATGACGAATACGCCGGTTACTGCTTATTCAAAGACTAATTCCTATCTTAACAATCTCAATGGCCTGGTATACTCGTCAGAGACGTACCTGCTCACAGTTGACTCTTATACTGCTGCAGGCTGGTGCACTCTGGGCACTGTGGAGTTCGGAACAGCCCTGCTCAACAGCATCGTGGCAAATTATTACGTTCCGATACCAATACCAATAATACTCGCAGGCATCAAGCTGGGCCTGTCGTTCAAACTTCTTTCAACGTCAACTCTGCTGATAGGGACAGACCCTACAATAGGGCAGCTGCAATCCCTATTGACAGATACCGTGCTACTGCTCTATTATCCGTTATCTATGCTCGACCTCATACTAATCGAGATACTTCCGGCACTCGTGTGGATAGGCCTTGGATTCTTCATACCGTTTGGCCTTGTCTTCAGATCACTCCCATTCATACGCAGGATAGGGGCATCGTTCATAGCCATAGGCATAGCGCTATCCCTGTTGCTGCCAATGACATTGGTCATGCTGAACTATCCTGTAACTCAGGCATTTCAGGGAATACTGCCTATTGTCACTATAAAGTCAACATCTTCGCTCAACTGCAACCTCAACAGCGTTGTACTGGATTTTGTATGCAAAGCAGTTGGCGAGGTAATAAGCCTAAGCTCTGCATACCAGGCAAATCAACTCAGGCTCTTTGCCGGATTTTACTGGGGAGGTTCGGCCTTTGCAGGCATATACACGATACTAAACGTCCTGGTCCCGTACATGGCATTCATGCTGCTTCAGGAAGTATTGCTGATAATTGATGTAGTTATAATATATTCCATAGCAGATAATATTGCAAGGGCTCTTGGAGGCTCCTTAAGGACAAGCCTGGGTGGAAAGCTGAAATTGATATAGTGGTAAGATGTTTTTCCTGTTTTCAACCGCAACGGCCTCTTATACTGCCTGCACATTCGGAGGAATCGATTCTAACAGCTGGATCCAGATTAACACCCTGCTTCTTGTGATAGCCATATCATTGGGAGGCGTCTTTTACGCATTCAGCAATCTTCTGCCGCTAAGACAGGGTGAGAAGATGAAAGGGATGGTAAAGGCCGAGATCTTCCAGGGGATAATAGGGATAGTGATAGTGCTCATACTATTCACTTCGGCAGTTACCTGGTGCAATATAGGCGCATCACTGACGAGCTCTTCAGGCATAACTGCCAGCAATCCTATGACCTTCTCAGAGTCATATCTTCAGAAGCTCCTATTCTCAACAGGGCTTTCCCTGTTTACTAAGGTGTACTCCGAATCAGCCATTCTTTTCATAGACGGCCAGGTGCTGAACAGTCTCTCAACTTTCATAGAGCGTTTGCAGGTCAGCTACAAGTATGTCGCAGTATCATTTGCCGGGATCGGAGACCCGTGGGAGTCATACGCACTTGCATTTGTTGAATCTAACACTATAATATTTTCCGTGGTATTCGGGGTATTATTTGTAATATACCTTGTCCTTCCAATAGTTTACTCCACGGCGTTGACCGTGGTAGTGCCTACTGCGCTGGTAATGCGCATGGTTCCGTTTCTCGGCCCCAAGATACGCGAGGTATCCGATGCAATATTTTCAATAGCAATAGCGGCATACTTCATATTTCCGCTTATGATAATTATGAACCAGCTGTTCATAACGGCCATGTATACCCCATGTACTGCAACCACCACTGCCTTATGCAACCCATACTCCAGCTATCTCAGTTCCTACAATCTGGCCAACATCCCTGTGAGTTCCCTATTCAGCAATCCTCAGGAGAATCTAGGCAGCGGCTTTTCAATATCGGCAAATTTCTTCCAAAACATAATCACAAGCACAGGAGGCATATTGCCGACTATAGAAAGGATGTTCACCGATTTGGTATTCTTCCCAAGCCTTCTTGTAAGCTATTCGCAGGATGTTGCAATATTTGCATTCCAAGGCGTATTCCTAATAGGTCTTGACATACTTGTCACCGTTGCATTCGCACAAGCGGTAACCAAGGGCCTCAATTCAGTATCCGGATACGTATCCGGAGGAGGCTTCTGGGGCTGATCACCATGGATAATAAATTGCTAATATTCTCGCTTCTTGTCTTTGCCTTAGTCTCAAATCACGCATCCGCCAGTACGACGACCACGAGCAACTTTGTAACGCAGTACTCTGCGTTAAGCGCATGGCTCCCGGTTGTATTCATCGGGATAATCCTGAGCATGGCCCTGATTGGAATATACTATATGATAGGCTACCTGTTCAATAACAGCGGCATAAAATCAGCAGCCCTATACGAGTATGCAAAACTGGTTGGACTGACTATCGTAGTGATAGTGATAATAGGGGTATTCTACATGTTCGGCTCAACGCTCCTATTCACAGGCTCTGCGACCCAGACACAGATAACCGGTGTCTGCAACCAGCTGGTCAATTCAAAGATATCCTTCCTGAGCAGCAATATAAACTCCAATTCCCCGGCAAACACGGTATGCAGCCAGATAATAGACCCTTCATCAAATACTGGTTCGGTAACGAGGAATCTTGATTACGGCCTCGGAGCCACATACATAATCGAGGATAACCTTACCAACCAGTCCGTGCAGTCGCTGAACGCAGTATATGTCTTCAATGCAATGCTGGGTTTCCTGAGGAACTATAAGGTATCAGATGCCATATGCTTCCCGGTCGACTGCCTCATTCCGGACGGCCCTCAGGCATTCTCTGTAGGCATACAGGCAGCTCCTTATTCCGGATATCAGCTTGGAAACACCATACCTGTAATATTGGGACTGGAAGCGCAGCTGATATTCTACTTCTTGCTATTCCAGCTTGTAATAACAATACTGATGCTCCTAATCTGGCCTTACCTTCTTGCAGCAGGCCTTATCCTGGAAACTAACATGTTTACCAGAAGGCTCGGCGGATTTCTGATAGCAATGGTGATATCAAGCATGCTGGTGTACCCTACAGTATTCCTGTTCGAGTACTCCTCTCTGAACAACATCCAGAACCTGCAGCCTTATGGTGCCTCGGCAATACCAAACCTTGCACTATGCGGTGCGCCTGCAAGCGGACTATCATACAGCACTCTGGGAGTACTGACATTACTGGTAAAACTCCCGTTAACCCCGCAACTCACAGGGAACCAGAACAACGGGGTTTACTGCTATACCAGCGCGAGCCAGCTTCCCTTAGGTTACATATACAAGGCCACCTTGCCTGAGTCATACAGCGATATGGTGCCTAACGCCTACGCCAACTATCCATCCAATACCCTGATACCTGCATGCCCTCAGAAAAATAACGGAATGTGCTTCATAAAAAAGAGCCTAAGCTTCTATGTCTTCCCTAAGATAAAAGACACTCTTGCACTGTATTTCACATGGCCGCAGAGCGGAAATATCCTGAATTTCGAACTGCCATTCATACTTCCATCGGCAGACATAGCCTCAAGCATAACGAACGCGGTCACTCAGCTTGAAAACCTTCTATCGGGAAATTTTGCAGGATCCTTCCCTACGGGCCTTTACTATTATGTTGATCCTGCACACACAATCGCAGCACTGTTGGCTCTCATCAACATCTATGCGATAGATGCCGTAACGGGATTCATACTGCCCATATTCAACATACTCATACTCATATCGTCAATATTGGAGATATCAAAACTGCTCGGAGGAGAGGCAAGCATACTGGGATTATCTAAATTCGTGTGATTACAAATGAGAAAGCAAATATTATTAGCGGCTGTCCTTGCAATTCTTGCAATGCCAATTCTAAGCGCATCATCAACAAGTTTGTTGCCCAGCGGCCAGAATTTATTTGACTGCACCACCTTATTCTCCAATAGCGTCAACGGGGCAAACCTGGTAAGCCCCCAGATAAATACTTATTCATCTTACAGCGGATTATTGTCCATATCCCTGATCATAGTGCTGATGATGTTTGTCCTAATGGGGTTAATATTCGTACTTGGGATCGCCTTCAAATGGGATACTCTAAAGAATTTTGCAAAAACAGAGTATCTTGAAGGATTTGTCAGCATATTGATAATACTTCTAATAATGGGGGGCGTGGCAGCATTTAACGGTACTATGAATTTCATGGGGAACCTTTTTGCAGTAGGCACCGGAACAACGGCACCCACAACATTCCAGACGCTATACTCTTCATTATGCTCAAATATATTTCAAAAGATGATCTTGCCAGGCTTCCTTACCTACATCTGGATAGACATCAATAAACTCATGATCAACCTTATCAGCAGCCTTACCATCACGATCCAGCCTGGAGGCTTTGGCATAGCCATACAGCCTTTCTACGGATTTTCTATGATAAACCAATTGCTTTGGCTAGAAGGTCCGTCCTCAATATTCATGCTTGTCGGAGGTGCAATGATAATAGTCCTGCTTTTCGTGATCTATTACCTATTCCCGCTCTTCCTTTTCTTAGGAGTGGCCCTGAGAACATTCCCATGGACAAGGGCTGCAGGAGGGGCATTCATCGCGCTGTTCATAGCCTTTTACATATTCTTCCCTGTCATAATGTATCCGTTTACTGTCTCTTACTCACAGTATAATTCTCCAAGCAGCAGCGCGCTTGGGATATGCAATGTTGGCAACACCCAGTGCCCTTCCGGAATCGGCGTATTTCTTGGTTCATTCAGCGCATATCTGGGCGTTCTCGATCTTGATGTAGGATATACTGCTTACACCAACCTCGTATATTTCTCGCAGATACTGCTTTATTTTGCAACAAATGTTTTCGGGTTAGTCATATCATTGTTGATATCATATGAAATCCTGGGGATATTCGGAAGCCTTCTGGGATCCCGTTCGGTAAAAGGCGATAGCATATTTAAGAAGATATTATCACCTAAAAAATAGTTGAAACGATGAACCTGCTGTTTGGAAACTTTTCAGGATTCCTCTTGTCGGCAGCTTGCTCCATGACAAGCATACTCTCATCCCCTTACACCTTCTGGTTCCCAATAGTGGTATTGGCCGCAATAACGGTAATATTAATAGCAATAGTGATAGGCATGCTTGCCCCTCTTCTCGGCAGGAATGCCCTCGGTTCATGGGCGAGGATAAAGGCCTACGAAGAGATAGCCACCGTAGTGCTGGCGATAATATTCCTGCTGTTTTCATCAATGCTATGTTCGATAAATCCGGCACCTGCAGTGAGCTCAATAGGAATTCTTCCAAGCGAATGCTCCGCCACGTCAAGCGTCCCAGTTGATAATCTTTGGGGGCTTGCGCTATGCAACATGCATACATTCAACCAGCACATTACCGATGTGATGTATTCAGTATATTGGCTAAATTTCATACAGGATCTTCCGTTGCAGATAACTATCCGTGGAGGTTTCTCCGGAATAGGGCTGCGTTCAACCGCAGGCCTATCTACGGGGAGCGGGGATCTATACCTTACGCCTTTATTCAGCCTTCTTTTTGCAGAGCTAATGGTTTCAATGCTGCAGGTAGTGCTTCTTGCAGCTGCACCTCTGTTATTCTCATTCCTCATAGGCATAGGACTTATAGCAAGAGCCTTTGGAATAACGAGGACATTTGGAAATGCCATGATAGCACTGGGGATAGGGATAGGCTTCATATACCCGCTATTGGTAAGCGTAAGCTACGGCTTCATAAACACCACATTCAGCAATGTCCTTTCCGCCGCAGGAACCTCTGGAATATACCTGCTTAAGGATTTATCATTTTCATCATTCCTTGCGATATTTCTGCCACTATTCAGTCCAACTACCTATCTTTCTGCAACCGTAGGGGTAGGGGCGCAGTTATGGAACCTGGTCAGCCTGATAGTATTCCTATTCTCCATAGTGGGGATAGGCCTGATATTCATACCTCTGCTAAACTTCATGATACTAGACGCGTTCGTAGTGGACTTCTCCAGCTCGCTTGGCCAGAGAATATCATTCATGGAGCTGCTTACCAATGTGATATGATGAAACTTTACCCGATATATGCTGCGCTTATCGCCCTGGCATTAATATCAGGAATCTCAAATGCTTCGCCATACTTTTCATCATCGTATTGCAGTGCAGGAGGCGAGATAAGTTCGGTAGCCCCATGGTACTGCAGCCAGATAAATGTGCAGACGCAGAACGTATGGTCGCAATGGGCCCCTCTTGCGCTTACAGTGGTGTTATTCTCATTCCTCATAGGCGTGATAATATTCATGGCAGGGTTTGTTGCAAACAGCCAGAGGGTAAGGAATTTCGGAGTAGGGGAGATGTATGAATCCCTTGCCTCTCTTTTAATAGTGGCAGGATTCCTATTCATAACAGCTGTGATATTCGGGCTAATTCCTGCAATAGTTACAGGTCCAATAAACCCTTACAACACATCACTTAGCTATATATCATCTACGATAAATACGACCAGCTCTCTTGCATCAAGGCTATTCACAATAGCAGCTCTTGACAGGTATTACGCTGGAACAACCGTAAGACTGTGCTTCCTAGAACAGTCCCGCGCTACATGCACCCCAAGAGCCTACAAGCCATTTGCAATAACCGTGTTGCTATTCTACTGGCCTGCATGGGCTCTAATGCAGTTTATGCTGGATGCGCTCATCTCGCTTTATACGCAGTACTACTTCATATTATTCTTCCTGTACGCAGGAATGCCCGTATTCCTTATACCTGGTATAATCCTCCGCGCATTCCTTCCAACTAGAGGCGTAGGCGGAATTATGATAGGGATAGCGATAGGCTTCTTCCTGGTAATGCCTGTTCTTTTCTCTGTTGCCTATTACTTCACAAATCTGGGCGCTGTGAGAGGCTTATCCAGTACTTATGCTACGCTTACGCAGTACGGGGCTGGCTCCGGAGCGCAGACCAACGCGCTCTCTCCATATTCGCCTCTTGTCCTTTCAGTAGCCAATGCGAATAGCGTCATGAGCGGCTTCTGGCTTGCAATATTATTCTTCCCCGCACTGATACTTGCGATAACCTACACCGTAGTGACAAACATCGCCAACCTCATAGGTGGAGTGACTGCAACCAGCGGCAGGTTAAGATCGCTTGTATAAAGCCATCATCTGTTTGGCAATATGCACCGGCCTGCCGACAAAGCTTAAAAATGAGCCAGCCTGATTAATAGTTATAGGAGATGTTAATGACATTGTACTTCTGGGAGATTGCTGTTCCTGTGCTTGGCTTTCTCCTGATTGGTTCGTACTATGCGACACGCTGGTGGATCCGCTCCATAAAGAGAGATTTAGAAGCCCGAGACCTCCAGAAATCAGTCCAGAATAAAAAGAAGAAGACAGAATGATGGGATTACATAATTATCCGATTCTGAGATTTTGGCATGCTTATCCGTTCTTACTTTTATCAATTCCAATGGCAGCTGCAATCCCCAGCCCAAGTGCACAATAAACGCCTCCGACTATCTCCGCGCCCTTTGCAGAAGAAGTGGTGGCAGCAGCAAAGATATCGATAGGTACTACAAACAAGGTGGCGGCAAAGGCTCTTGGAATTAACGCTCCAAAATCCATATCCTTGAACCAGCTAGCTAAAGGATTTTCTCCAGATTCCCTATACTTGAATTTGTCCTTTATTTCCCATACCTTGGTAGCCCATGCAAGTATCCCAAGTGCAGAGAGATCTACGATATCCCGAAGGTCCTTCCCAGGTACATTTGTATCATCAGCCACTCTTGTAATTGTATTCTTCTTCAGTCTTTCTTCAAGCATGTTTTCCTTCCGTTCAATGGATATAATGGCATAATTCCTCTCTGCAGGGGTTTGATTGCCATAATTCTTGTCGTATACGTGTCCATATCCCTGGTTATGCTCAGTTTTACGATATGCTCTATATGCCAGTTCCTTACCTGTTACCTCGACGTAAGCCTCATTTATTCTTTTTTCAGCAAAACTGTCTCTCAAGCTCTCGGCTTTGTCATAAGCAAATCCAAGTGCTTGCTTGGCATCTTTGACATTGCCTCTATCAACATCGCCTATAACAGCTACAGCATAGGGGCCCAAATCCCTATCATACAATATCGGATAAAGCGTATTCTGGACAGAATTTACGGAGTTAGTTAATCCATGAGACGGGTTCGCATCAGCCCGCAGAGAGATGCCTGCCAAAGCTACGCCTGCTGTTGCAACTGTCGCATACCTCTTAACCTTTTGCATATTCTCAATTCAATTGATGTTCTAGTATTTAAACGAATGCCAGAAAAGCACAAGTTTTATAATTAAAAAGCCTATAGTCAATCATGTTGTTGGTGCTCGCCCTTATCCATATAACATTATCCCTAGGGGACATCAACGCAATAATACCTATAATAATCATAATCATACTAATAGCCGCAGCTGCTGGTTTAACCAGGGGTTTTGATATATTCAGCCTCTTCGGGTTAGGAACTCTGGCAGGAATAGGCCTAGGTTCAAGGGGGTCCGTAGCGAAGAGGGGGGCATACGACAAATCCAAGATTGACGAGTATAACCTGGCTTCAGGTACCAATAAAGACGTTAAAGATGCTGCGCTTACCGGCGGCACGCACAAGGGGCTTGACTATAAAAAACTAAACTATCTGCAGAGATTCAGGAAACAGGGAGCAATACTCGGCGGCGAGCATCCGGATAAATCCAGCCCGGTTGCAGGCGCATACCACACGTATAGGACATTTACTGGCAGAACCATAATAGATAAGGGCACTGCAGAAGGATTCCTTTATGGGGGATCGGCATCAACACTGACTAAAAATTCCGAACAGCAAAAGATTAAGTGGCACCAGATGCCAAAAGAGTATCAGACCAGGGATCTGAACAGGGAGGTTGCAAACAGGGTAAGAATGGCGATATTAAACGAATCGCCAAATACAAAACCTAGACAGAATGTGCCTGAGCAGCCTTTTTCAGGATTCAGGATTCCGGGAAGCCGCGTGATAGAGGAGAAGAGTCTGAAGGGACTGGCGTTCTCGACAGCAGACAACGCCGCAGCATGGGCTCTTGCCGAACATAAATTCTCCAGAGGCAGGTCCGACTTCGCACAAAGGCTAAGGTCAAAGGAGATGCGTGATCTTGCAAAGAACAATCCGCAGGCATTCAATAGGAAGTTCGGCAGCATGCTTAACATGGAGCTGTACAGGCACATAAGGGAGGAGTCTCAAAAGAAACATAATGGCAATCTTAGTCAGATATACAAACAATATCTTATGAAAGATGACTCTAAACCGTTAGAAGATGACTCTAAACAGTTAGAGTTCAGCGCTGCATTGTCGCATCCTTTGAAGAAAAAGCCAATATTTGGCTATGAATATAAAGGGGAGAAGGCAAAAGGGGAGGAAAAACTAAAGAAAGGCAGGCCTGAAAAAGGCCCTGAAGAGCCTATGGAAAAAGAAGCAGACGAAAGAAGAAAAGCGAAGTCAAGGGAGAGCATGGCCGAAGAGGAGAGGAAGGCGGATGAAAAAAGGCGCAAAGGGAGCCACACCGATACCAAATAAGATGAAAGATTCCGGCAGTGATATCTTCATAATCGGATTGCGGATGGTTTATTAAGCTGACTCCTTATTTTATATCAGGTAATCTGGTTGAACAAGAATTTTTACTTCATAATATTCTTGGCGTTTCTCAGCGCATCGTTCATATTTGCAGTAATAATATCAATTCTCCCACCAAGCTTATTCCCATTAGCAATATTGCTTATGATAATAGGGCTATTCCTTGACGTGCTTGCAGCATCTACAAAGTTCTATGCGTATTACTTCACACCTTTCCTAAAGCGCAAGAATAATACAGTGGTATTGAATGCCGAGCCTCCATTCTACGTAACTGCATCAGGCAATGCGATAATAGTAAGGGAGGATGAGAACGTATATGCAAGCGTCTTTGTGAAGATACCTGTCTATCTATCATCAACGGAGATGTCAGATGAAGATAAACTGAACTTCGCAAGGTCATTTTCAAAGCTGATAACGATAAACAGCAAATATCCGATGAAGCTGGCTTCGCAGCTATACTATCTAAACAAGGATGAATACATACGCAGAATAAGCGCAAAGCTTAATGAGGTCGAGGACAGGTATGAAAAGCTAAAGGCAGACAAGACCACTCCAGACAGGCTTCTGGGGCGTGCCGAGGGGGAGCTAGCGATGTGGCATAATCTATTCGACGGTGTGAACAAATCGCCTTCGCAGAACCAGATCGCCTATACTATGGTGAGCGCCATGGGGGCAAACGAAGAGGAAGCGGTGGCGATAGCGATGCAGCGCGCAGAGGAGATCTCAGCAGGAGCAGGTTCAATATTCGGAGTCACTGCGAGCATAGCTTCCGGGGAAGAGATGCTTACTTTCATAGAGCCTGAATACAGCATACCTCCAGCCACAATAAGCGAACTTTTGAAGAAGGATTGATATCATGGACGAAGAGACTATAGCAAGAGTCGGCATAACCTTGGTAGTCGCGATGATATTTGCCACTTACTCTTCAGCTTACGGCCCCTTATACATACTTGCGCTAGCAATATTCATAATCGCGGTTATACTGATAACGATACTTAGCCTTGCAGACTTCCTCCTATTCCCATTATTCACAAAGATGCTAAAGATCACTACAATACCTGCGAAAGATTATACGATTCCAAAGGAGAATGAAGGTGTGGTCAAATATGTTAACGGGCTGTACTATGCTACAGGTTACATAACTGCAAACGTCTACAATTACGTCTTCCAGGCAGAGCAGATGACGGAGGGAGAGGATTCAGAGATGGCCATGGGTCCGGACAAATGGGAGAAGGCCCTAATGAGCATAAAGTTCCCGTTCAAATTCGTGGCGATAGGCCAGGCGGTCGACATCCAAAAGTACAGGGATGACCTGGAAGGCAGGAGGGGCTATCTCGAATTCCAGTTCTCCAGAAGCGAAGGAGATGCCCACACTTCATCAACAGTGCTTGATGATCTAAAAAGGAGAATGCGCGTTATCCAGGTAAGGATAGACAGGCTTGGCGCCGGTGAGCGTCCTCTGAGCAGCATGATGTACATAGAGACTACCTCTGTCGGAATAACCCTTAATGACTCTTTAACCAATCTGACCCAGCAGGTAGACCAGCTCCAAACGGTATTCAACGTATTCGACCTCAATCTGGTAAGGGTCGTGGGCAGGGAGATGTACCAGCTTTACAAACTGAATTACTACCTTCCGGAAATGGACAGGATTATATCAGATTTCCAATTCCAGAAATGATAATTAAATTAATGATCGTATAAATCTTATGTGAGTGGCATGGGACTGATCCGCATACAGAATATAATGAGCAACGAACTTGCAAAGCGCGTCTTCCTTAGCAGGCCTCCCGAGCCTCCGCCTGAATTCCTGCTCAATGATCCTACAGACTCGATATTCATAGGTATAACGCGAAGATATGGCGTACCATTGACATGGACATTCTCAACTCTGACAAATCCCCACATATCCGTAGTCGGAATAACCGGCGCAGGAAAATCATTCTTTGTCAAGACCTTCCTCATAAGGGCAAGTTATGTGTGGAATGCAAACGCGATAATAATAGACTGGGCAGGGGAGTACAAATCCTGGGTTACCCAGAGCGGAGGGAAGATAGTCGCATTGGGCAAGGGCGACTTCATAAATATAATGGACCTTGCAGGAATGAAGCCTCTTGACAGGGCAAAGCAGATAATGAACGCATTGGATATACTTACCGACATAACCCAATTCGCCGAGCAGCGCAGGCTGACTGCAGAAGCACTGGAACAGACATATGTAAATGCGGGTTTCCCTCTCACCCAGATACCTTCCGGTGAGAAGGAAGCTCCTACCCTTAAGAATGTCACAACGCTTCTGGAAGAGAAACTTGGAGAAGGAAACTACGCCTATCCTGCAGAGCTTGAGAATGCAATATACAGGCTCAGGGAGTTCTCCAGGGAAGGAGAGGATTTTTTTGCAAGAAAGAGCACGATAGATCTTGACAAGCTGATAACATCAGGACTTGTGGATATAGACCTTTCCAGCCTGCCTGACGAGCGCTTCAGGGCGCTTGCAGGACTATTCATACTACAGACCTTAAAGGAGAAGATGCGTTTTGAGGGATGGAGCGCCAATAAGGGATTAAAGGCCATAGTTGTTCTTGATGAGGCATGGAAGATAGCCAGCGATGAAAGGAGCGATGCAATAACTATAATAAGAGAGGGCAGAAAGTACCAGTTCGGGCTCATAGTCGCTTCGCAGAACCCTACGGATATAAACGAAGCGATATTCTCAAACGTTGGAACATCAATAATACTGAGGATAAGGTTCGAAAAGTTCCTGGACTATCTGCAGGGCTCGCTG
This sequence comes from Microcaldota archaeon, assembly GCA_021817505.1. Classification (GTDB taxonomy): domain Archaea; phylum Micrarchaeota; class Micrarchaeia; order Micrarchaeales; family CABMGC01; genus JAKAUU01. The sequence goes on from JAKAUU010000027.1 coordinate 15,797, forward strand.
GGCTTCACTCCATTCATAAGGGAAGAGATAAGCAGATTCGGCGTGGGGCAGGCAGCGATAGACCTTTCATTCCAGACCTCGGTAATATTCCCATCCGTATTTATAATAGAGAGAATAGTGGGCGAGATGCCATTGAACGTATATAATATAACCCTGGGAGATATAGTGCAGGAGAGTGAAATGGGAGATACTAATATACAGAAGGACTACTATCTAAAGAAGATGGACATAATGGCAAAACTCGTACGCACGAACGCAAGCACCGATTCAATAAACAGCATAGTTTCAGAGATGGACAGGATAAACAGAACGGTGGATGTAAAGACCATGGTGACAATCCTGACCAAAAACAATGTAAACAGGGAAGCCATAATACAGTTCTTAAGGGAGGTGGGCATACCTGACAATATTATAAGCAGGGTATTCATATATACAAGATGATTTTATGGCAGGTACATTCATAATAAACAAGATAGAGCTCAAACGCATACTGAATTCATTCGGAGTAAACATAAAGAGCGTTGAGAACATGCTCGGTGCACTTGACAAGATGCACAAGAACGTCAATGCCATAGCGTTTGCAAAGATGCTGTTCGGAGTAGGCCTCAAGGAGAGCCAGGTAGAAACCATATTGAGAAGGATAGGGATAGATGACCTCTCAATATCAGACATATTTGACAGTATAGACGAGGATAAGATACATCAGTCATTCGGAAGGGTCGTCGAGTTGAATGTAGATTTGTAATAGATGGTCAAATGCCTGATAGCTACTGTATTATATGCGGGAAAAAGAAGGACGGGATAGAGGTTGCCGATGACAATGTCCTTGCCACATTACGGTGGATCAAGACGAATGTAACTAAAAATGCCAGGAACAACAGGCTTGTCGTGTGCAAAGCATGCTATCCTGAATACAGCAAGATGCGGAAGAAGTATATGGGCAGAAGGACAGCCTACGTTGCCCTGGGCGTACTCTTTCTGGTATTATCACTGATAATATCTTCAGGAGCGTGGCCATCAGCATTACTGATAAGCATAATCATAATTGCACTTCTTTACCTGCTTTCGCTCATCAATTATATGCCTGGACTAAGGATCAAGAAAGAGGTACCAAAAAACAAGAAAAACAAGGCGTAGTGCACCTTTTTATTCTTTCATTTATCAATAATAACTGTTAACGGAGGTAGTTGTTTTGGCTGAGAATACCGTATTGCTTCCAAAGGTCGAAGAGCTGCAGATAGACGGCAAAGTTAAGACCTCAATTTCTGATATAAAATCAAAACTTTCAAAGCTGCCGTTTTATGACGTTGGCTCTGATGGCACTTCGGTAACGGTGGCAAGAGTGGAGAGCAGGAACATAGACAAGATGCCATACCTGTTCCATATAGTCAAGGTCAATCAAAGCGGCATCGACGTAACCTATTCGATAATACCCGATACCAGCGAAAGCATGAGAAGAGCATATGTCATAAAGAGCGTTGCAGGAATCCTCTCATTGCTGAGCAATGATTATGAGGCAGATATGCCAAAGCTTCTTCAGTATATAGAGTCAACTCTGGGGAATCTTATGGAAGGAATATCCCAGAATTACAACATACTTTATAACAAATACGAGGCTCTTACTACCGAATACAGGGAGATAAAGAGGCTTAACAACGAGCTCAGTGCATCAAACAAGAACATAACTGTGCAAATATCACAGCTGAGCGAAGAAAACAAAGAGCTGCGGGATGAACTGGACAAGCTTAAGAAATACTCTGACGAGGCGCTGATGGGCTTGGTGCAGGAGTGGGTAGAGGTGCATGACAACTCGATAGATACGGAGCAGTTTGCAAAGAATTATTCAGTGTCGGTTCCAAGAGTCGAACAGATACTAAACAAGATGGTGACTCTCGGATATCTTGAGGTAAAGTCATAGGTCATCTAATGAAGTACAATGTCTTAGTAAAGAGACGTTTTCAGGACATACGCGTATACTACGTTATAAAGAAGATAAACGACAGGTCGAACAAGATATCTAGAGCCGTGATGGGCTTCCTTGAGAAGAAAATGAATGAGGAAAACAAGAAGTAATCCTTTGTTTTAGTGGTCTAGTGTTGATAAAAAGGAAGAAAAAGATACCTACTGCCCTTCTAATAGGGATAATCGCAGTCTTATTAGTCGTAGTGGTAATAGGCGGTATTTATTTTGCAGTCCAGAGCTCGATAAAACTGCCACCGATAATCAATTCACAGCCTAAGCCTATCACAGGATCGCTCCAGTTACAAAAATCATTTTTCGGGAACTATAACAGCTCTGCAGAATATGCTGCTTATGCAAAAATAAGCTATAACGAGCTTAACGCAACAAATTCCTTATTCAGCCTCAGGGTCTTTGCCAAGAATCCAATGACGAAGATATACCTGATAGACACGGACAATTACTGCATAAACTGTTTCCTAGGCTCTACAATGGAGCAGGACCTTAAAAGTTATCTAAACCAATACGGGCTTATACTTAACCAGAGCAGTTTCAATTACATACAGCTAAATAACATCTCAACAATAGCTCCAAATTCAATAGTCATAGTTCCCTCCGGTCTGATACCATTATCATTCCTGCCCATCCAGAACAGCTCCCTCCAGGGCTATAATTCATGTCCGCTCGACTATAATTACAGCATGTTAAACCTGCTCAACAAGGGCGACGCCATAATATACATAGGTGACAACTTCTCAAGGTCAGTATCGTGCGGCCAGCAGATAATACAGACCCCGCAAAGTATCCTGAACGGCATGGCAAACATCGGGATATTTACGCATTATCTTAATAAAACAAATGCTGCAGAGTCAAGGAATCAGACCTATCTCACGTTCAAGAATCCAACCTTTATAATCGGAGGACAAATGTATTACAGTTCATCCTATACCCGGATCTATAACGGCAGTATAATCTCCCTGAGCAATTATCCTTCTTATGGGTGGAAAAACGCAACCACTCTATCAAGAGACATAGCTGCGCTTATAGACCTCCACTACTGGGACTCCGAAGTGGCTTCCGGTTCTTCAAACAACATATCATTTAATAAGAGCACCTCATCAGGAACAGTTGAAGTGGTTACAAATACCACGCAGATAACGGCATCAACTCTTCAGGGACTTAGCCTGGTTAACACATACGCGCTTGCTACTGCTTACTTCTCCGCTTCAGGGAAATTCAGCGAGGCCAACCTGCCGTTCAGGATAAACGGAAGATCTGACGGGAGCATAAACATGTCCTCTGCATTCTCCCAGACCAAGGGCAGTACTATAAGCGCAGTAGCAACAAACATAAGCGGGAATTTCGACTCGTTCCACATATACATATACAACATGAGCGGCAACGAACCCGTCCAATCCCTTTATGTGGGCCAGATGACTCCAAACGTTACTTTCATAAAGCCGATATCATTTTATCTTCCTGGGGGATACTATTACGCTTCTCTGATAGACGCAAACAACAAAACTTACGCTACCGGGATATTTTACATATACCCTACTTCCATAACCCCGATATTCAACCTTTCTGCATTCACCAGAAAAGCGTTCAAATTCTCCCTATCCAGCGGAGGCTATCCCATAAGCGGAATACCTTACAACATATCGATAAACGGGCAATATCTGCAAAGCGGGACAGTAAACAACACCATAGTGAACTACACCCTTCCGGAGAGTGCGGTTCTGAACTACGGGAATGAAACATTCAAAATAGGAATATTCGGTTCATCTGTAACTTACTTAATTCCATACCCTAATAATCAGCTGCAACCGCCTATATTATTGATATTATTCGGAATAGCAGGAGTCTTCATAATAATAATAAACAAGATACTGGTGCCTCCGAATATAGACAGGTATTACATAAACGTACAGGAGTTCAGGCACATGGACAGGGCAAAGGTGAAGGAACCGCCTGAAACTATACTAAAGGTATTCGATCAGGTAAACTACTATTATCATTGGAGATACATGCCCCTTACTGCGGAAGAGATAAAATCAGGAATATCGGCAAATGTGAGATATGGGAACATGCCCATAGCGGTTACCCTGCAAAATACTTATAATGTGCTGAACAAGATGTCCAGAAAAGGCCTTATCGTAGAGGCTGCAGATTACTTCGCCCCGAAGAGCTGGGAAGATGCATCAAAACACGACATAGAGTATCTTGTCATATTCAGGAAGCTTAGGGACTACAGCGTTGCAAATGCCATGCTGTTTACTGATGTAGACGCATATGATAATATGGACATGATAATAACAAACAAGGGAGTTCAGAATTATGTGTATATATATTCGAAGCTCTCTGAAAATCTGAAACTAAGCGGCATACCTCTTAGCAAGAACCACAGGACCTTCATAGTCTTCCTTACGGATGAAGACAGATTATCATTTATCGACAGGCTAAATACTTCGTACGGCGAGGCAAGCGAGATACTCAGATTGAGCATAGAATCTCTGGATGTAAGACTGATAGATACGGGCGACCTTAACGAGCTAAAGCTCTGAATCCAAGGCAGGGTCCTAATCGCTCTCTTCCAGCAATCCGGTATCCGCATCACTCTCTTCCTCATCAGCGGTATCATTTCCCATATCATACTTATTCTCAACTATCTTCTTCAAGGATTCCTCTATCTTTACAGGCTCCTCGCCGGTTATCTCGCTGAGATCTGCGGACAGCTGGCCTATATATCTCATTATCGTCTTGTATCTGGATTCCCGGACATGCATGCTTCTCTGCTTGTTAATATGGATCTGGAGCTTCCTTGCGCACTCCATTATGCCTAGCTTAAGTTCTTCTATTATCTCTGCCTCTTGCGATACTGCCTGTTTGCCAATCCCGTTATAAGGTATATAGACGCTTGATATGTTTACGAAGACGCTTATCGGTTCATCTCCAAAATCCCTTATCCCGTACCTCTTCCACTGGATCTGGTTGACTGCTTCTGTTATTGCGCATACCGATCCGTCAAAGAGCAGCGGGACCTTGTTTGCAAAGCGCATTATCGTGCCTTTTGTGCCTTCTTCAGTCTTTTTGCCAGCATCCCCTCCATAAGCTATGCCTGCCTCAACAACGAATGGTATGCCTCCCTTGAATATCTTTGGCTTCCTTTCAGTAACGCTTATGAACTGTGGATTGATTATGTTGAGCATAGCAGTTTCCATCTGTTTTGCGCCTATTACTGAAAGGGAATCGGTCTCAGGCGCAATCCACTTTATCTTTCCAAAAGCTTCGACGACCTTTTCCGCATCAGGCCATGTAAGCTCCCGAGGGCGCTTGTCAAAATTGACGCCATCCGCTACTGCCTTGAGCTCATCTATCTTAGCGGCGCTTACCCTGGAGAAGCTCTCCATAAGGAACGACGATACGTTCTTGCTATCTGCAATGTGGGCAAAGTCAAGCAGGTCCCGTGCGCTTATCCCAAGCGGATGCGGTTTTGTCTGCTTCGGCCTCTTCGGCATCTCGTTAACAGACCTTGGGAAGACGGTCTCTTTTCCATCAGGCTCCACAAGCCTTATTGATGCATGCGGATTCGACAAGGCCGTCCTTTTTATATATTCAAAGACCCCGTGATCGCTCCTTTCATATTTTGTATCGCCAAACTCTCCGCTTACCGAAGTGCCTCTGAAATCCTCCAGAACAGTCTTCATGTTTGTTATCAATGGCTTGTTAGTCTTGATGTCTATTGCTATGTCACACTCGAACGAAGAGCCCTTTCCCGTACCTGATCTGGCATGTATCGGTTTTCCAGTGGTTATTGCTGAGAAAAGAGTGCATCCTCCGGCGCCTATCCCCTGCTGTCCGCGCTGCTGGAGGTATCTATGAAACTTTGTCCCTGAAAGTATGCTTGCAAGCGCCTTCCCTATATGCTTCTGGGGTATTCCAGGGCCGTTGTCAGTGACGGTAACATGATGCCTGCTCTCCGATATCTCCTTTACCTCAACGCTTATATCCGGGAAGACTCCCGCCTCTTCGCATGCATCGAGAGAGTTTGCAACATACTCATGTATTACTGTGGTAAGAGACCTGACCTTGCCCGAATAACCGAGCATCTGGCTGTTCTTCCTGAAAAACTGTGTTATCGACTGCTCCTTGAATTCCTTGAATATCTCTTCAGCATTCTTCTCATCTGCCGCCATAGGATCACATGCTCTTTAGCTTTCTCCTCTCCTTCTCCATAACTGCATACGCCGTGCTGTGCTTTCCACCGTCAAGCAGTATGTTTATCCCTGATTTTGCGATTCTTATTTCATCTATGCTGCCTATAAGGCTTATGGTGTCACCGTATATCTCAACGGAAGCGCCGCTCACCTCTTCCATATAAAGCTTTGCCTTGCCATCAGTTCCTATTATCCGGGATACCATCCGCTTCTTCTTCAGTTTATTGGAAGCAATATCGCCTATATCTATACTGTCAAAGAAATAATTATCATTAAGAAGCTTGAGTGCCGTGCTGAGCTTGAAGCCACGGGCTATTGCCTGCACAATATTTCTTGCAACATATTCGGAATAGGAATCCCCCTCTATTCGGACCTCATTCCTATTCTCTATAACTATCTTGCAGGTGATCCTCTTTTCTATGGTTGGCAACGCCTCTTTCAGAGCACGTACTCTTGCATTAGGTATGAGTATCTGTTCCATATCAAACACGCAGATTGCGCATTCTTTTATTAATAACCTTGCGCTTCGAAGTGTAACATCAGTGCCCTATGCCCTATGTGCACCAGGCATCATGGCGAGAAGCCACTTAAATAATGGTCAAAAAGAATGCGCTCCGTCAGCATACCGAGAATTGGAAGTTTCAAAGCTTCCAGTAAGCTTTAAATATCTTATTTTATACATTCATGATTGAATCATGATTCATTCAGAAACAGTTCATGAATGTTTCACGATTCTGTTATGAGCCGTGTGGGTATGGATACAAACAAACAATTGACAGAAGAGCTTAATAAGCTTAGGGAGGAGATCCGCGTACTCTCCGAAAAGAAGGAATCCGACCAGGGAGCGGGCATGATCGCGCTCATAAAGTATGTTACGGAAGAGAGGGAGAGGACGGAGAAGCTACTCATGACAATGGCAGAGAAGATAAGGAGAATGGAAGGCAGGCAGCAGCTTGCCGTACAGGAGCCTATCCAGGAAAACTCAAAAAAGAAGGACTTTGATGAAATCGCACTCTCAGACACGGACAGGCTTATAATTGAATTTATACAGACAAAAGGCCTGGCATGTGCAGATGACATAAAAAGCATAATGAATTACAAAGGAAGAAATGCTGCATGCACAAGGCTGAAGAAGCTCTGCAACGAGGGCTTACTGCAAAGATTCCAACTAGGTCACAAGGTTTACTACAGATTTGATGCTGGCAAGGCGACCAACACGCTAATCATATCACCTCCACAGTAACTCGATTGGGCCTGCACTATTTCCCCGCAGGCCCGTCTACTTATCTGATTGCGTGTTCTTGCCATTTTATTCTACTCGTTAGCTGTGCCTGCAATCTCCCATGATTCTAAGAACTTTTAAAAGGATTCACAGTCAATTATCTATCTCCGTGATATGATGGATGCAAACAACTTATTCTCCCTTACACACCAGAGCGACATAGATGGTGTTGGTAGCGCTGCACTTATAAAGATGAATTATGGTCTACCGAGCAAAAACATGTTCTTTACTGATTACTCTGTGGAAAATGTAACAAAGTCAGCCACAGCGATAAAGAAAGCTGCGAAAGAGGGCGCAGTCCTTATAATAGCAGATTTCGGCCTCAATAAGCTGATAGAAGACCAGATGTCCGGTCTTATCGATAATATAAAGAAAAAGAAGGGCAGCGTATACTGGTTCGATCATCATCCATGGAGCGAAGAGCACATAAGGCGCATTGCCTCGAAATGCGATGCTGCGATTGTCAATGAAAATGCAAAATTCTGCGCAACCGAGATAGTAAGGAATGAACTGATGCTGAACAGCAAGTTCTGCAAAAGGTTTGCAGAGATCGTCCATCACTGCGACTTTAACCTAATGCCAAGGGAGAAGCAAAAGCGAGATCTATTCATAGCATACGGCATGTGCATAACATCGTACAACCAGATAAAAAACTATCAAAAGAGGTGCGATAAGCTAAGGCATGCGGCAGGGGTAATAGCTGCAGGCAAATTCTCAGATAAGATGATGGAGAGAGACGCCGCGAAGTTTGACAAGATGAACAAGGAGCGGATAAGCGATATGATAAAGAACAAGCTGTTCATCCTTGATACTGTTGCTGTTGGTTTCCAGAAAAGGGTGCAGGCGACAGTTGCAGGTTCAGAGATCATAAAGAAGAGCGGAAAGGATATCTCAATCTACGTCAACCTGGATAATATGCAGGGGCATATAAGGACAGTAAAGGCAAACTGCACACCTCTCGCAGTATATCTCGGCGGCGGAGGGCATCCCCATGCATCTGGCTTTCCAGTTGACAAAAGATATAACCTATCAAAGGAGGCTGACAGGAATAAGTTTGCACTTTTCATCGATAAAAAAGCAGCAGAGCTATGCCGATAATGTCCCATAGCCGTATAATCTCCATCTCTGTTTTATGTTTCTAAGAACCGATATCTTCATCTGCTTGTCTATGCAGAATGCATGCCTCAACATTATCGTTACTGTATTCTTCTTTACCTTCTTAACGTAGCCTACTGCGGTTCCCGTGCCTATGCCGAGAAGTACAGGCTCCATGTCCGCGAATCCCTGCTTCGGGAGGTCGTCCCTGTTGAGCGAGCTGTAGTTTATTGAAATCTCTGATTTTGACTCAGGCAGCTTTCCCACATGCCCGATTACCTGGCCCACAAGGCCATCTGCCTTTGTCATAGCAGGATCCATATCCGTCCCTATCGCTATGAGGCCTCCGGCTATGGCTTGGTCAAGTTTGTCTTCCCCTGCAGATATGCTCTCTATAGTGACGATCAAAGGCTTGTAGTTTGCATTGCCCTTCTTGTCCTTTGCAACGTTTATCCCGGGCCTTATCTCGGCCTTGTCTCCTGGCTTGAATGTCCCTCTTATCACAGAACCGCCTATCACTCCCCCTACCAGTTGGTCTATCTCGGTTCCCGGTTTATTGACATCAAACGACCTGGCTACATACATGATAGGATCAGATTCGGTATCCCTGTCCGGAACAGGTATCTTCGCTATTTCTTCAAGAACCATATCCACGTTTATGTTCCGGTTTGCCATTACCGGTATTATTACCGCATCGGCTATCTTGCTCCCCTTGACAAAATTCTTTATCTGCAGGTAATGCTGCTTTGCCTTCTCCCTGCCGACTATGTCCACCTTGGTCTGCACTATTATTACGTTCTTTATCCCAAGGGCGTTTATTATCATAAGGTGTTCCTTTGTTTGAGGCATAGGGCAGGGTTCCGTCGCCGATATCACGAACAGGGCAGCATCTATTATGTTGGAACCGGCAATTGCTGTTGCCATGAGCGTCTCGTGGCCCGGAGAATCAAGAAGCGAGATCTTGACCAGCTCTTCAGCTCCGGGAAGCTTTTCTGTCGTATATCCGGTCTTGCCATCCTTCTTATATGTGTAGATGATGGCATCAGAGTACCCGAGCTTTATGGTCATGCTCCTCTTGACGCTCTCGCTGTGTATATCCGTCCACTTATGCGCTATCGCTGCCGTCAGGGTTGTCTTACCATGGTCTACATGGCCCAGGGTTCCTATGTTGAGCTGGCTCTGCTTTATTGTCATCTATTTACTCCTCTTTCTTCTCCTTAGGCTTGAAGAGCTCCTCTGCGCTTTTCGATCCCATCTCTAGTATAAGCGTATTTATCTGCGAGGTCTCATTCCCTATCGTATTTCCTCTTATAAGCCGCTTTACCCTATAGCCTTTCTTAACCTTCTTTATCCCAGGGCCTCTGCTCAGCAGCGGCCTGGATTTAAGTGTGCCTTCTATCTCCTTTCTTGAAGGCGCGCCGGTATTGTCGCTAAGGCCTGTTATCTGGAACTTCATGCCTTCAAGGCCTACGATAAACCCATCAACAGTATCTCCTATCTTAAGGCCTATCAGCATATTTTCCTTTTCCTTAGGCACTTCCTGCTGTGCTGTCTTTCCACTCTTCTTATCAGAGTACACTATCTTCATGCAAATCAACTATCTTTCGTATAATATTAACTTAACTACCTGTACATGCTGTCAGGCTCATCCTTAAATCTTGCTATCCTGTCAGCGAGCTCCTTAGGTATGGCCGGCTTTATCTCGTCAAGAGCCTTCTTAAAGTCCTCTCCCTTGACTATGTCGCGGCCTGCCCGTATTGCACTCATGCCTGCTTCCCTGCAGAGGTTCTCTATCTCAGCTCCAGTATAATTATCGGTTACCTTTGCAAGTTCAATGAGGTCAACGCTCTTGTCAAGAGGCATCTTCTTCGTATGTATCGTAAATATCTGCTCCCTTGCCTTCTGGTCAGGCATCGGTATGTCTATTATCTTGTCAAACCTTCCTGCGCGCAGTATGGCAGGGTCTATCGCATCGGGCCTGTTCGTTGCTGCGAGCACCACCACATTCTTCAGCTCCTGCAGCCCGTCCATCTCTGTAAGCAGCGTATCAACTACGCGCTCGCTAACCATCGAATCTCCCGAGTCTGCGCCCCTAGGATGCGCTATCGAGTCAATCTCGTCTATGAATATTATGCACGGGGCCGCGAGCCTTGCCTTCCTGAATATCTCGCGCAGCGTCTTTTCGCTTTCACCGACGTACTTCGAGAGTATCTCCGGACCTTTTATCGATATGAAGTTTGACTCTCTTTCCGTAGCGACCGCCTTTGCAAGAAGCGTCTTACCCGTTCCTGGAGGTCCTACAAGCAGCATCCCCTTCACCGGCCTTATCCCCATCTTCTCAAAAGCTGCAGGATCCTTCAGAGGAAGCTCTATGCTATCTCTCAGTTCATCCTTAACCCTTTCAAGGGCTCCGACATCATTCCAGTGGACATTCGGCCTCTCTACAAATACCTCTCTAAGCGCGCTTGGCTGGATGCTCTTCATAGCTTCCATGAAATTCTCCCTGGATACCTTGAGATCAAGCAATATCTCATTAGGGATCGACTGCCTGTCTGCTATCTTTGGGAGAAGCTGTCTGAGAGTGGACATCGCTGCCTCTCGGACAAGCGCATTGAGGTCGGCTCCAGTATAACCGTGAGTCTTGTTTGCAAGTTCGTCTATATCAACATCCTTCATAGGCATATTCCTCGTATGTATCTGCAGTATCTCCTTTCTTGCGTTCCTGCCAGGAACCCCTATCTCTATCTCCCTATCGAATCTTCCAGGCCTTCTCAGTGCAGGGTCTATCGCATCGGGCCTGTTCGTTGCTGCGAGCACTATGACCTGCCCGCGCTGTCCAACTCCGTCCATGAGCGTCAGCATCTGCGATACCATCCTTCTCTCGACTTCATTGGTAGACTCCTCTCTTCTCGGAGCTATTGCGTCTATCTCATCCATGAATATTATTGATGGTGCTTTTTCATTGGCACTCTTGAATATCTCCCTGAGCTTCTCTTCACTCTCACCTACGAACTTGGATACGAGTTCCGGTCCTGATATTGATATGAAGTTTGCATCGCTCTCATTAGCGACCGCCTTTGCAAGAAGCGTCTTTCCGGTTCCTGGCGATCCGTAAAGAAGAACGCCCTTCGGCGGCTCTATACCAAGCCTCTCAAACAGCTCCGGGTATCTTATCGGAAGCTCTACAAGCTCCCTTATCTTCTGCTTTGCATCCTCAAGCCCTCCTATGTCCTCATAGTGTATATTCCCAACCTTTACTACGGACTCGGATACAGGTTCCTCTTTAACGACAAGGTTGGTATCCCTTGTTATCTTTACCACGCCATGTGGCACTACCTGTACAACTATGAAATTGAAGACTATGCCGAACATCGGTATCGGTATCGAGTCTCCTTTTACGAGAGGTCTTCCATCAAGCCTCTTTTTTGCAAACTCAGGAAAATCCGGAGACAGCGGCATCTTCTGACCCACAGGAGGCGCCAGTATCACCTTCTCAGCATCTTTTACGGCTGCTTTTGATACAAATATCTTGTCCCCTATGCCGACTCCAAGATTCTGCCTTATGTAACCGTCTATCCTTATGAAGCCAAGACCCTCATCGCTAGGGTGGGACTGCCAGGTTATCGCAGCGGTGGACTTCTTCTTGCCCTTTATCTCTATAATATCTCCTGAAAGGACGTCAAGCATCTTCCTTGATTTTGAGTCAATCCTGGCTACGCTCCTGCCGGAATCGGTCACAAGAGCATCTGCCACAGTCAATTCTATACCATCAGACATCAATATCACCTAAGAACAAGGTACTTTCCCTTGATATTACTCTAATAGATTAATGCTAAAAGTTAAAAAAGCTTTATAAATGGCCTGCAAAATCACTTGCCGCTTGCAGTTTTCCCGCTTTTAGCGGTTACTATTTCTACAGTATGGGAATTAAGCTTTATCGAAAGAACCCCGATTGTGCTCTCGGCTGTTGACCAGTCAAAATTTCCGCCTACTTTAAGAGGTACGAGATTCCCGCCTTTCCTTTCTTCTATACTAAGAAAACCCTTTACCTCTTTTGCGTGGAAATATGAACCTCCGCCAATCCCGGCTATAATAAGCCCTGTATCATAAATCTTGCCAAACTCGATCTTTGCACTTTTCAATCCCGGCACTTTATACGATACAGTATCAAAATTTACCTCTTTATTAAATTCAGGCTTATTATTCTTAAGCGGAGCTATGCCAAAATTCAAGTATACTATATCCTGCCTTTCCTTTACTTTTATGTCAAGCGCAAACCTTAGGCTATCCGAGGTTTTAGTATCTCCTCCGCCTATGGTCCATTTTCCGTTCTTTTTGGCTGTTGTGTAATCAGGGTAAATATATGTGGGCTCTGCCCCCATCGACAATGCTGTCTTCCCCCTGCCTGCAATGCCGTTCAATCTAAGGCCATTCAGCTCCTGCTGGCTTACAGGTTTGCCTTCTATCGCTTGCACATCGGCCTTAAAGGAATTCTTGAAGATCTCAGAGATGCTCCCATAAGTGTAAGACGGCTTTTCTGATTTCCTATTCCCATGTATGAATACCTGCACTCCGTTCTGCACCCATAAACGCTCCTTTCCATTATTGCCAATTATGCTTACGTAGGTATTCAGCTGCACAGAGGCGCCATTTACCGTTCTCCCTCCATTAATCGTCTCAGATGAATTGCCTTTCAACCTGTTTATATTGACTATCCCAACAATCTGATCAGTGGCTCTGCCTCTAGTTACCTCCTCTCCCTTTGCAGAGTATTTCGTATCTGTTTTGATAAATTTTTCAAGCACAGTAGTTTCCTGCTGCACATATCCAGATTCGCTTACATTCTGCCCTGCAAAAGCGGCAGGCAACATTGCGATATAAACTGCAGCAGCTGCCCCTGCCAAGTTCAAAATCTTATCTCTCCTTTTTCCAAGCCTGTCAGAAACTCTCCCTGCCTTTTCGATAAATTCCATTGCTCCTTCGCTTTTGCCTGCCAATTGCGCTTCAATTCGCACCCTGTTTCTTGTACTTCCAACTTCAGAGACAACGTTGTGGATATCTGCCTGTTCATCATTCTTTTCTCTTTTTTCTCTTTTCTGTCTCTTCAATTTGCTCCCAACCAAGATTATCCCAACCATAACTGGTTTCTACTTATCCAGATAGCCTTATCTCCCTTAGATCTGCGAGATTTATTAGGATTAGTGCAAATTCTGATTTATATAAATGCCTATTAACATACGGCCATGCTGTGCGTCGTCATGCGTAAACTTGGCCAAGCCGAAAACCAGAGGAATCCGATACTCCGGTCTGTTACATTACTTCTTAGTGTCAAACACCACAGGTATGGATATCTCTTTCCATAGCCTGCTCCTCTTAGGCTTACCTGCAGTTTCATTTGTTCTTACAGTTTCGTCCTTCCTCTGAGCCTCTTTAAGCTCAGGACCTGCATTCTGTTCTACAGGGGCATGCTGCGGGACCGCCTCCTCCTCCAATTCCACTGCCGAGTTGCCAGCAGAATTTTCTTCAATTGCCTTTTTATCAGGCTCTGCAGCTACAAATGAGACAGGCCACTCAGAATCGCCGTTATAAGTCCTGTATACATAAGGCTGCGTGTTTATAACCGCAATTGACATTATTATCTGGTCCGAAAGAGACTCGAAATCGCTGAATCTGTAAAGGAAGACCTTGCTCTTTGGGTCAAGCCTCTCCTTTATCTTCAGAATGTCCTCATCTATGCTCGCAATCATGTTTCTTGACGAATCGCCATTCTCGCATTTCAGCACGTTTGAGCCTAGTCTAAAAAGCAAATTATCATCTTTTCCTGCACTATACATGCCAGTTTGCAGATTCTCTACCTCCTGCATCAGCATAGGTATCCTACGGGTCCCTACCTGTTTGCTCTTTCCTAAATTCTCTAATACGGAATTTGCCTTAACTCCTGTTGCGTCAAGATACTCCAAAAGATTTTCGACAACAGATTCGGAATTAATCCTGATCTCGCTTTTAGGATCCGGATTATTATTTGCGATGCTCTCCTCAGCCTTAAGAATGAAATTCTTATACGCGTTTATCTCTGCAAAGAGCTTTACATTCTCAACAGACAGCTTCTTCAGTTCAATATTGGTTATTGTCGATCTCTCCCTTTCCATCAATCCTTCAGCGACTTTGCTTATACCATCTGCCCTTTTAGATATCCTTTCCTCTATCAGCTCCTTCTGCTTAAGAAGCTCCTTGTCACTCTCTATACGTGCAGAGTCAAAAAACGCAGCATGATCTGTACTTTTTTCTAATGTGTCGGATATTCGTGCATCTGCCTTGGGTGCATCCGCCGTTTCCGTGACTCTGCCTGCTCCAGAAGCAATAGCATTAACCTGCCTGCTATCCGTACCATTGTTCATTTTCTTTGTTGTCATAATCTCTCCTAAGACATCTTCGCCCGCCGTACTCCCCTGAAGATAATAGAACCGCACTATCGAATGCAGTATTTTCATGCAAACATGAAAAATCTAACGCTAAATAATCAATTTACACATACTTAATTCTTTCGATTGAAAGATGAAATGCATCATTGGATATCATTCAGCCCCGAATACGAGAGGGGACATTGCAAGCTCCTCCTGCCTATCAGCTTCTTCCTTGCTCCTCATGCCATATCTGCCAAACTCAACCCCTATCGCAGCAAGCCTGCCTATTACCAGCTGTGAGGCGTCAGGGTATTCCTCATCATATCTGCCGAGCAGCTTTATGCTGCTCTCATTAAGCTTACTCACAAGTTCGACATGGGTGTTATAGGCACTCTCCCCCAATCCAGCATCTCCATCTCCTTTTTCAAGTGTAATCACGTTTTCGCCAAGCTTCTTTGACAACGCCCTCTTGTACAGGCTACTCTCAGAATCGCCAAGCCCATCCATATCATTATGCAGTTCGCGCATCTCATGAATGAATATTGGCATCTTCTTTACTCCAAGATCCTTCGAAGCTCCCAGTTCGGCCATGGTCTTGTTTGTTGCAGTTCCGCTTCCCTTCATTTCGTCAAGCAGTTTCTTCACTGAATCCGAGAACTCTTTGCGCGATTTATCAGCCTCTTTTCCTGTTCCTGGAAACAGTTTGTTAACGTCGTCTTTCATCTCCATTAACATGTCAGTATAAGTTTTGATCTCTACGAACAGCTTGACATTTTCATCAGATATGTCCGTAAGCTCCTCTTTTTTAATATCGGCACGCTCTTTCTCAGACATCTTTGCAGCCATGCTATGAATCTCTTCAACTCTTGCCTGTATATTCTCATGCATTCTTTCCAGTTTCTTCATGGGCGTATCTAACTTTTTAGAGTGTGCGCCTGAACCGAATACTACCGGGCCTTCAGCCTCAACTGCATTTTTGCGACCTGTCGACAGGTCCGCTTCAACTCCCAGGCTCCCTGTTTTATGCCCTTCTGAACTCTTCTTTTTTATATCGTTCATACAAACAAAATATGGTATTTCTCATATTTAAATATGCCTATGGGCCGGGTTGCCCAATAATAGTCCAAAAGAGTGCTACCTGCCACCGGCCTCTTGCAGAAGTAGATCAACAACATGCCGTAATGAATAAATCCAGCGCATTTGTTTTTATCATAATCTCCTTCTCAATCAATTCATGTTTCTTTGAGAAGACAAATTCGCCGAAAGTGCCCTCTTACTGCCAATTCAATCCTTCCACGCAGCCCTTTCCGCGATAATGCGTATCTGTTCAGATTCAATCTTGCGCCACCCCGGGGCATGTGCATCAAGCATGTCTATCCCATCCTTGGTTATGGCAACACGCAGCAACCCTTCCTTACTGCCTATCCTTACCATGTCGCAGCGGCCCATATCCTTGACAACATCCACAAGCCTGCGAAGCTTAACCTTCGAGGCCTTGACAAGTTCCGTCAGCCCCATGGACGAGGTCTCGAAAAACATATCGCAATCCCTATTTTTCCTGTGTGCATCATCTGCATCTTCTGCCTGGCCTGAGACTGCAAAGAGCATGCTCTCCCGTGCATTCCTCCCAAGGACGTGTAATATTGGCAATGCCTCCTTGTGTTTTGTAATGGCCATATGTCCGGTGTTTTCAGACGTCTTATTCAATACAAACTGCAGCACGCCCTCCATCACCTCCCGCATTCCTTCGGCATAAGCCCTATTCCTGCCGTTCATGCTCTTCCTGTCAAACCCTTCCCATGCCTGCCGTTCGTATCTCAACACGCTCATTGCCTGTTCATGGTCTTTCCTAAGCGCTGCCTGTGCGGCCGGCTTTATCAGTTTCTCAAGCTGTTGTATGATCGTGTCCTGATTTTCCGCATGCTTCTTATGCGCATCCTGCAATCCTCCCTGCCCTCTATTTTGTCCTCTTTCCAAATGCATTGTATAACCTTGGTCTCTTCAACTCTTCCTCACTCAACCCGAAGACAAGAGGTTCTAGAACAATCTCATCCTCATCATCCGCTACGCTCAAGCGAACGCTTCCAACAGGCACGCTTGTCTGTACTGTCATACTGCCATGTCCCTGCCCTGCATTTTTGATTATCTCCATCGGCGTAATCACGTCTGCATCAACGATTCGCGGCATGCTTCTTCCGGTATTAACATGCTCACGCATCCTGGACTCCGAATCAATTGGCTTGATCGCATCAGGGTCTTTTCTGCCCGCGGTCTTAACCGTGCTTTGCGGTACCTGCTGCATCCCGTCCCGTATAATGCACACTGCATCACTGCCAGCTTCCTGCGACGTCCCAGCGCCTCTCGCTATGATCTCTTGAACTTCCAACGGGGAGAACTTCACCGCACCGTCCTCCTCATCTTCTCCAGACCTTTTTTCATTGGGATGTACAGTCTTTCCCGCATCTGAATCAGCTCCATCAACGTACTGTACCGTATTATGCACGGCTAAAGTTCCCAGCCTTACCTCTATGACTGACAGCTCCCTTATTATGCCCATGGAGAGCGTGCTGCCTCCTACCACTGCAAGCCTGCTGAGGAATTCCCTGTCCTGCTTGGGAAGCCTCTCCGCTATCTCCACCTCGTCGTTTACTATGCTCTCCTGAACAGACCTTGGAGGAGCGGCATTTTCAAACTTCACAAGGTTTGTGCCCAGCCTTGCAGAAAGGCAGTTCCCATCATCATCCTTTATCTCGGAGATATCCTCCTTGAGGCTCTTCACCTCCTTTTCAGACATCGGCATCCTGTAAAGGTCCCTCATTTTTTTATCCGCAAGCTCCTTCATTGTTTTATTTGCATCTTTCGCAACATTGCCAAGTTCCTTCATGAGTTCCTTCAGCTGTGTCTCCCTCTCAATCCTTGACGGGTTTGTAGCTTCGGGAAACTGCTTTGCTATGCTCTCCCTTGCATCAGCAAGAAAGTTCTTATATACATTCAAATCGACGAACAGCTTTACGTTTGCAGATGATATGCTCTTAAGGTGCCTGTCAAGCCTTTCACGTTCCTTAAGCTCCTTCGCACGCCCATGCTCGTCTTCCGCAGGCACCATTGGCATTTCCATCTGCATTATCTGTCCGGCAAGCCTGCTCACACTAGTTGCCCTACTGCCTATATTCTCCAGTATGAACTCCCTCTGTTTTGAAAACGCCTCTGCGGAAGGGCTTTTCCCTATCCTGAGAAGGTCTCCAAAAACCTGCGAATGCCCATCTGCTATGTTCTTCACATCCTTACTTACTCTATCTCCCATAACTTCAATTGCGGTTGCCATGATCCTTCCTCTCAATTCCTATTTTTCCTATTTAAAAGTGCAATCAATGCTGCGCTTATCAGCGCCTTTTCAGCGAGCTTATAAGCGCTTCGGCCCTTTCCGATCTGCGCTTATCAAACGTGTACGCGTAACGGACCTGTCTAGGCTTGTAAATATCTGCACGCAGTATCAAGCAGCCATATGTGCCTTCAAAGCATGCGTTGCTTGCAAGGACCGTGCTTGTTCCAGGGATACGCACCGATCTGTTCCCTGAAGATAAACCAATGAATGCATCACGCGATATGTCTCTCGTTATCGCACCGTGCCTGTCCAGTTCCCTGTATTCCATATGCTCTATGCCTGTCTGTGATGTAAGTGTCCAGCCTGCCTTCCATGCCGCCGACCTGAAAAAGACGCTCTCCGCATACTGCACCTCAAAATCGTCAGGAGACGCGAGCCTGCACCCTCTTTCACGCAGTGTGTCTTCAAGGATCTTGACGTACAGCGGAAGCATAGGTATCTTCTCTTCAGATATGTGCACCGATACCTCTTTGTCTATAGGCCTAAGCGTTGCTCCTACCATGATCTCACCAAATTCTCAATCCTGCCGTCCTGATCTTTTCCATCGGCGATTCGGTTTTGGCTGCCATATGCTCCCATCTTTATTATCTGACGAGCCTGCTGAACTGAACCACATTGGTCCTGCCAGGCATCTTGACTGCAAGTACCGGTATCGCAGTGCTATTTATCACAGGCACAACCTCCCCCATATCAGTTGTCCTGTGCATTCTGCGATTCATATGCCATACAAAATCAGGATCACCGCATGCTTTCACGGTCTCCTGGAGCGTAGCTACCCTGAATCCCCGTTCATTAAGCACCGCTTTAACCGGCTTTCCATGGCTATCATCAATAAAAACCAGGAAAAAGTCCGTTTTGCCAATCGCGTATACCTCAACATCGTGTTTCTTCTGGGGCTTCATTATTGTTATCATGACGTCAACAAGGAAAAATTATGACCATCCTCATTCTTAAACTTGTGCGTCTGCCGTTATTCTGTCCGTCATGCGCCGATATGTGGCAAAACGCACCTTGCATGTATTGTCAATGAAAAATGCAAACAGCACAAGATTTTTAATAATGCTCCTTCATAGTTACAGGTAGTTAGGTTCTATTCTTAGATCCAAAAATAAGTGCTTATCATGGGAAAGTTTCCAATAGCAGATGCACAGCTGACCAAGACCTGGATTTGCAGGAAGTGCAAAGGCAGGAACAGGGCAGGCGTGGAGAAATGCAAGAGATGCGGCTACAAATACCTGCGCCCTAAGAGAAAGGAGAAGAGAGTAAAGAAGTAGTGACTGATGTTTCTCTGAAGTGAGATGATGGTAGATTTAAACCCTATAGAAACACTCGTAGTGCAGTCTATGAAAGAGATAGGCGCAACAAGCGAGGAGAAGAAGAAGACAGCTGACGACATTGCAAAGAAGTGCAACAGGCCGAAGAGCATGGTGAACAATGCCCTTGTATCATTGACGCAGAAGAACGTTGTTAAGAGAGTCGCAAGGGAAAAGGCATCAGG
>JAKAUU010000010.1 GCA_021817505.1 Microcaldota archaeon
ATGAGCTTGCTGCAGATATGGGGAATCTTCTATACAGGGTTCTTACCCTTGCCTCGAAATTCGATGGATCTATGGATGGCAAACCTGAGCTGGAAGAGAGCCTTGAACTGAATGAGATAGCAGATTCTATGGACGGATGCGATCCCTACAGGGCTCTTGAAGCAATATGGAGATTCGTCAAAGCCACCAACAAATACATAAACGATACAAAACCTTGGGAGCTGCATGGTGAGGAACTTGCAAACGCGCTGTATAATTCAATAGAGGCATGCCGCATACTGTCAATACTAATATCTCCATTCATGCCGGATGCCGCAGAGAGGATAAGTGCCCAGCTTGGAACTCCTCTCGGAAGGCTGGAAGACTGCAAGTTCTCCAAAATAAACTATGCTCCTAAGAAAGGTGCGCCTTTGTTCAAAAAGATAGAATGAGTGAAATCACTCCGTTCTGAATACTTCTGAGAACTCTCTCACAAGATCATGTCTTAGTAATCCGTTCTTCGCTGCTTCACGAAGCTGTCCGAGAGCCTCCCATCTCTTTGCCTTGTTCAACATGCTATTGTAACTCACATCGGTCTTTGACTCCCTTTCCCGCTTGTCAGATGTTACATTTCTATTCTGCATACTATAACCTTCAATGCAATATATGGCCATTTTCTGATTTAATAAACTTCCCAATCGCGGCTTTATAAGCACATGCATATTTAAAAACCATATCAAAAAAAACCGTTTTTTACAAAGCCTGATAAACCTATTTAATCATTATACTTATTCATGGGGGAAAGACACTGGGGAAAGGAGAGTCAATTCTTCACCTGTGCGGAGTGCTTTGAAGAGTATAAGGTAGTATATCCTTATGACTCGGCAAAAGAAGCTGAATTCAGGTGCAAGTGCGGCGGAAGGCTTGAGCGATTCTCAAGATACGAAGCGATGCTCCTTTTTAACAGATAATAAGGATAAGCTGACGGATCAGGTGTATGCACCGTCATAGGTTATTATTAACTGCCGTGTTGGCTCGAATCCCGGAGTGGTGTAATTAATCAGCACATACACTAAGACAGGTTTGCCTGCCTCTCCGTTCAACTTCCCATAAGCGCCATAGCAGTTTATGTAAAACATGCTGTCGCTGCTGCTATAAAAGGTCATTCCTGAAGGATTCTCCCCTGACGGATAAAAGGAATTAGCACCGATTACGTTAACATTTCCGTATACGGGGCCCATTCCTGTGGCATTCAAGGCAGTAGAGCATGCCAGTGCATTCAATTTCATGTTTGTGGCGATACTCTGTGAAAGCTTAAGGGAGAGTACGCCAGTAGTATTCAGGTTAACATAATCACAGCTGAATCCAGGCTGGACATTGCATGCCGCTTGCGTGAAGCCATTAACGCTCCCGAAGCCCACTTCATATATTACAATAATGGCTATCAGTATTACAAGAATAGCAAAGCCGTAAGAGGCCATGAAGTCTACGGCTGCCTGGGCCTTAAAACCTTTCGAATTCAATTACTTCGCCTTCATCTCCATCTTCGCTTCGAAATCGGAGACTTTGTACTTGAATTCCTCATCTGATTTTATTAATCCTTTCTCTTTAAGGAACTGCCTTGCGAGCAGGTAGTATACCAATGCCAGGGATCTTCTTCCCTTGTTGTTGCAAGGTATCACCAGATCAACGAACTTTATCCAATTGTCGGTATCGCAAAGCGCAACTATCGGTATGTTGGTCTCACTGGCTTCTTTTACTGCCTGCTTCTCGTTCCTTGTATCGCTTATAAGTATTATCTCAGGTTCGATGTAATCCTCGCGGTTAGGGTTTGTCAGCGTGCCAGGCATTACTCTTCCGGTTATCACGCTGATCCCGGTTATCTCCGCAAATTTCTCAGCTGCGGCAACCGCATATATCCTTGATGCGGTGACTACAATGTCTTTAGGGTCATAGCGGGCAAGCATCGCGGCAGCCGCCTTTATCCTGCCATCTATGGTATTGAGGTCAAGAAGATAGAGCTTATCCTCCCTAACCTTATAAACAAACTTTTTCATTCCCGGAGTCTTTACCTTAGTGCCTATGTGTATTCCAGCCTCTAGGTAAAAGTTCTGATCGATCAACAGTTCTTCAGTCATTTTTTCACCATGATTTATTGGGGTCGCCGAGAGCCTCATGGTCTTTGAAGATACAAAAACCATTTTGAACTCGGGTCATATGCTCCCTAAGCATAGAGCCTAACCAGACTAGCAGACGACCCCTAATCTTATTTATCATCTATATTTTTATCTCTATCTACAAACATCAAAAATTTACTTCTTATTGTATTCCATGATCTCATCTATGAGATCAGTGTGTCCTATGAGCATGCGCCTGCAGCAGTATCTCTTAACTCCGAGATCATCCAGCACCTTCTGCGGATCCTCCTTTCCTTCGCTTACGCGCTTGTTAAAAGGTTCCCACTTATCGGCAACTACCTGCCCGCATGAAAAACATCTTACTGGAATCATCATAGTATCACTCAAATATCATCTGTACGACTTCTGGAACCTTGCTCTTGCCTTAGGTCCCTTGAACTTCTTAGGCTCTACCTGTCTTGTATCGTCTACAAGGAGGGTCCTGTCATAATCCATATACTCTTTCTTCATGGCCTCGCTATCCGCGGCTGCGACTATCGCCTTTGCAATCGCCGTTCTCGCAGCCTGTGCCTGTCCGCTCATCCCTCCGCCATAAACGTTTATGACTATGTCGGATTTGTCTGCAATGGCCTTCGCGCTGCCGTTTATCCTTATTGCCTCAAGTATGAGCTCTCTCACTTCGAGAGGCTTTATCACTCCTACGCTCTTGCCGTTTATAAGTATCCTTCCGGTGCCGTTCCTCAGAACCGCCCTTGCGATAGCAGCCTTTCTCCTTGATTTTACAAAGACTACCTTCTGCTTCTGCGCCTTTGCCTTCTTAGGCTTAGCCTTGCTTACTGCGGCGCTCTCCTTCTTAGTCGCAACCTGTCCAGTATAAAGGTTCTGCAATTCCGCGTCTAATTTCTCCAATCCTTCTTTTTGTACTGCTGTCGTCAAATCAACCTGCGTAACCGAGCTTCGTGACTATCTGCTTGATAGTCATTGTATTCTCGTATATTTCTTCAGCATTCTTAGTGGTTATCTCAAATTCCTTCATCTTCTTAAGCTCCTCAGGGAATCCTATGTAAACTTTAAGCCTCTTGTATGCCTCTTTTCCCTTCGCCTTCTTGTAAGGAAGCATCCCTCTCACTATTCTTTTGACAAAGAGGTCGGGCCTTCTGGACCAGTAAGGGGAGTGCTCAGGATTTGCCTTGTCCTTGAGCTCATACAGCCTCTTGTACTTTGCAACTATGTATTTAGGATGCCCGCTGATGAGCATATCCTCTGCATTGACTATGACTATTGAATCTCCTGAAAGAAGCCTCTTGGCAACACCGCTGCCGACTCTTCCAAGAATCTTGCCCTTGCCATCAATTATGTATTCTGCCATGAATATCACTAAAAATCATATTATTATGCGGACGTTGTCCTTCTTAAGCATCTCCTTCACGCCCACGACGGTGCAACCTGCCTCCTTAAGCTTCTTCTCAGCATCTCCGGAGTAGACAACAGCTGCGACGCTTATCTTCTTAGTGATGCTGCCCCTTCCAAGGACCTTCCCTGGAACTATTACGGACTCTCCAGAGTTGGCAAGCTTCTCAAGCTTCGCTATGTTGACGCTTATGCGCTGCCTCTTCGGCTTTGACATCAGCTTAACCAGGTATGCCGCTCTCTTCCTATTCTTATCAGTAGCACTGGCCTTTGTCTCCTCGATTGCCTTTTTAAGATACTCTTTTTCTATCACGTTAATCACTTTATGCGGGGGGTGAGATTCGAACTCACGCAAGCACTAAAGCTACAGGAATTTTGCGTAAAAACTCCTCAATCCTGCGCATTTGGCCAAACTCTGCCACCCCCGCTTACTTCTTCATCTCTTTTCCTATCTCTTTTAGCTCGCTGTTTATTATACTTACTGCCCTTTTGAATATTTCAGCAGGTGTCATCTGGCCGAAGCTTTCTACATAAAAATCATAATTCTTATCGTCCAACTGCTTGTATGTGGCTATGCATGGCTGGAACTTGGAGCTCTTCATGCCCCTTCCTATCACTGCCTTGCCATCAAGCTTTATCTTCTGGTCTACTCCCAGTTTTATTATCGGTATGTCTTCGTTGGCTACCTTCACTTCCTTATCCTTTGACTCAAGATCCTTCGAATAGACTGTCTTTGGCCCTTCAGCTTCAAGCGAGAACAGAATCTCATCCTTCTCATTGTAGCCCTTAGGGGTTGTTATAGGTATCATGCCTATCCTATGCGCTATGTACTCGTCGAACATCACGCTGTTGTTCTCATAGAAGGTTACCTTGTCTATTGCAAAGCAGTCAACGCTGTTTATCAGCATCCTTCTTATAGCATTGGCCGTCGGATAGTCGCTCCCGCTAAGCTTGAAGCGCATGTAATTGCCTTTGTTTTCAAGCATCTCTATCTTCATAAAACCATCTAACCTTGCTAGAATGCATAAGAAATGTGTTCATATTATGCATGCATATATATAAAAACTATTCGCAGGATTGCAAACTATCATACAGCCAAACGGCAAACCATTCATGATATTCATGACCATGTGATTGTGACCGATCCTGAGGTTCCAGGGCTTCCCAAATTGCAAGAGCTCGCAGTGGTAGAAGTATAATAGCACCCGGTAGCCCCTCCGGACACGCTGCCTGCATTATAGCTTGTCTCAGTGAAGGAACTTGACCAGTATGATGATCCTCCGCCTCCTCCTCCGCCTGATGTGGTGGAGCATGGATTAGTATTTTGATTATTGCTTCCTCCGCCTCCTCCTCCGTAATAACCTCCTCCTGCACCGCCTGCCCCTCCGCCAGTTACAGGCAACTGGCCGCTAGGGAATGACGAACATGAGACACTTTGAACATTAAATCCTGATCCTCCTGCACCGCCTGAAGTGCCTGAACCTGAAGCGCCTCCGTAAGAGCCTCCGCTGCCTGCGGAAGATGTTGTTGCGCCGCCTCCGCCTACTCCCTCGCCGCTAACGATAGTATATCCGTTTGCTCCGTTGCTTCCGCTATTGCCGCCATTTCCTCCTTCAGGATTGGTGTAAGGACTCTGATATGCTCCTCCGCCACCTCCTGCACCGCCGCCTGCGACTGCAACCCATCCTGACTGTGATGACGATGTCCCTATTGCAGATAGTCCTCCTCCGCCACCTCCGCCGCCTGATGGGCAGTATCCATAAGTTTCATATTCAGTAGCAGTTGCACCATTTCCTCCTGTTCCTCCTCCATTTGCGCCGCCCGCTCCTCCGGCAGAATCTGCAGGTTGCGAATTCAGATCAGCCCCTCCGCCAGAGCCTGCACCGCCAACCCATACATAAAGTGTCTGTCCAGGTGAAACAGCCATACTTCCTGAAAGACTTGCACCATTTCCTCCTGTTCCTCCAGGAACACCCAGGAAGTAGGCTCCTGTAACGAATTTAGTGCTGAATGGTTGACAATCATAGAACGTATCGCCTCCTGTTGACTCCTTCTCATATGTGAGAACCGCATCTCCTCCGCCACCGCCTCCTGCTCCATTTATAGTCACCGACGCGCTGCTGCATCCTGCAGGAACAGTCACCGCATATGGCCCTCCTGAAGTAGTGTATGAAACAGAACCACTGCATGTGCTTGCGAAGTTCGCAGTATATGTCGCTGTTCCCGTGACTGTAACTGACCAAGGATTTGCAGTTGAAGAAGCACCATTAGGACAGCTTCCTGAGCATGACCATGAAGAGAACGCATACCCTGAGTTCGCAGTCGCGGATAGCGAGATACTGCTATCATACGAGTAAGTTCCTCCTCCAGAGACGCTGCCTGTGCCGCTTGGCGATACTGCGGTCGTTATAGTGTAAGTATCAGGTGCAAAATTAGCAGTCTCAGCGATATTGTTGTTTATCGTAATGGTCTGTGAAGTGCCTGTTCCAGAATAGCATCCGCTCCCTGAGCATGACCAGTCGACAAAATGATAATTTGCAGCAGGAGTTTCAGATATTGTAACTGCAGATCCTGATGAATATGTGCCTGATCCTGGAGTAACACTTCCTTCAGACGAAGGACTTGCCGATTCAGTCAAGGTGTATTGAGGTATTGTTGTTGTAGTGGAAGTAGAAGTGCTAGTGGAGGTGGTGGAAGTCGATGTCGTGGTGGATGTGGAAGTAGATGTGGAAGTTGACGTGCTTGTCGAAGAAGTGCTCGTAGAGGTTGAAGTAGAAGTGGATGTAGATGTGGAGGTGAACTGCGCGGCCTCTACCACATTGCTCGTAACTACTATGACATTTGAAGAGGCGCTTCCCGAATAGCAGTTGGTTCCTGTGCAGGTCCAGTCCTTCAAGGCGTATCCTGAAGAAGGGGTTTCCGATATGGTGAGCGGCGTGCCGTAGTTATAGACGCCGTTTCCAGGAGAGACAGTTCCTCCTGCTGCAGGGTTTGCAGATTCCGTGAAGGTATATGTGTTTATTGCAAAGTTCGCAGTCTCCTGCATATTGTCTACGCCAAGTGTTATCGTCGTAGAAGGGC
>JAKAUU010000011.1 GCA_021817505.1 Microcaldota archaeon
GGAGATTGCCAGAGAGGCAGGGACCGTCATGAAGAGCCATTTCATGAAGGATATGAAAAGGGAGTTCAAGACAGACCACACCATAGTTACCGAGGTCGACAAAAAGATAAACTCCATGGTGATAGACGCTGTGCGGCGCGCCTATCCTGAGCACAACATACTTGCAGAAGAGTACAGCCCTAAAGCAAAGAACAGCGAGTATACCTGGGTGTGCGATCCCATTGACGGGACTATGGTATACTCAAAAGGCATACCAATGGCTGTTTTCTCCCTTGCCCTTGTTGAAAACGGGAGGGCGATTGTCGGAGTTATCCACGATCCTTTTCAGGACAGGATGTTTTCAGGATCCGCCGGGGACGGTGCAAGCGTTAACGGCAGCAGGTTGTCCGTGTCGACAGATGGCTCCCTTAAGGGAGCGACGGTGGGATTCGCGGCGTGGAAGAATGCCCAAAGAGACATAAGAAGAGCATATGATGCGTTAATAGACAGGGGAAGCAGCGTGCTGATGCTGGGCTCCATTGCGCATATGGGGGCTTTTGTTGCCTCCGGGGAGCTCTCCGCATGCATACACCCTGCAAGGATGCCTTACGATACTGCGGCGGCAAAAGTCTTGGTGACAGAAGCAGGCGGGTTGGTGACAAGCATGTCCGGCCGCAGCCTCGCTTATGACAAGGCCATTGAAGGTGCCGTAATGTCGAATAAGCTGCTGCATGACAAGCTTGTTGAGCTAGTAAGGACAATATCTGAGCCGGAGCTGTATCATAACGAGTAGCGCTCCTTTATCATGTTTGCGGCTTCTGCAGCAGGTATGTCGGTATTGTCTATCTCGTATGAGTCTACGAAGCCTATCTTTGAGAAGACATCGTTCGTGTCTACGAAATTATTGAATATTTCCACGTCTGTCAGCTTTCCGAACTGCTTCCTTGACGGTTCTCCGATCCTTGATTCGAGCTTCTCCCTGTTACACGACAGGTGCACAAAATGCACGCTTCCGGAATGTTTTGCAGTAGTATCCAGCAGATCCTTTATGAATTGGTCATCGTTCCCCTTTATGTACACCGATGTCATTATGAGTCCGCTTATATTTTCTTCGGCTGCCGCTTCTATCAGCCCGATCCTGTACTTGTCAAGTAATTCCCAGAATTTTGCGTTCTTCCTGTCCAGTATCGACTCTATGAAATCAATCGCAAGATGATTATGGAATAATTTATATCCGGTAATCCTGGAAAGCTCTTTTGATACGGTGAGCTTGCCTGCGGCAGGCGGGCCATAGATTACAATAAGTTTCATGTTGTTCCTTTGACACTGGGCAGGCAAAGAATAAATAATCCGGCCATCGGGAATAGCAATTCTTATAAATGAGGGATTTTACGCATTATTTGGTAAGCATGAACAAAACTGCAAATGCGGTAAAAACGAACAGCAGCACCAAGGTACATATTTCAGACCAGATGGACTTCTCTTCCGGGATCCAGCTTGCAAACAGGAAGGGCTTCAGGCTGGCCACCCTGAACGAGGTGATATCCAGGTACACTCACGATTCGGATTTTAGGAAGGAGCTTGACGAATCGAAAGGATGGGCGGTTGTTGACTACAACAGCACGCTGAAAGAGGGAAACTGCGAATTGTTCGAGAACGGAACGTTCAAGCCAGTAAGGGATAACGCGTATGATAAACTGCCTGGCAGCAAGAGAGGCCACATTTATGATAACGGGCCAGGGCACGTGATAGTATGCTGTGCTGAATTCATCGGGAATGACAGGAGATTGGAGATCAGCACGAATCCGAAGTCACATGCGCCCATTCCGATGCGGTTCGCCTATGTAGAGGACAGACAGAAGCCGCTGATGGCAGCTGCAAGGAGATAGTTGGCATATTATATTGATGTGAACATGCTGGAGTAAATGGATTTGGCATGTTGGGAGCGGCAGCATGCGCAGAATCGCACACCTATCTTGGTTATAAAAAATTCCAAAGCAGGAAGAAGCATTAAATACCGAGAGCAGTATATTAATCAGGTGGGATTCTTGCCAAAGAAACTTCCTGAGAAGATAGAAAGCGCCGTTCAGACGATAAGAAAGGAGTATGGCCATTATGTACAGGCAAAGCTAATCCGTGGAAGATACATGCTCTTCGAGGCAACTAGCATCTATGATCCTGAGACAAAGAAGCCAAGGAAGATTACCAGGTATCTTGGCTGGCTGACAGATGCAGGCCAATTGATACCTGCGCGGCATAATGACATGAAGACAAAGGTCTTCAATGAAATAGAGAAGGATAATGAACAGAAGATAAAGGAACTGGAAGAGTCATTGAAGATTGCAGAGAAGAGAACCGCAGAAGAAGGCAGAAGGAGAAAGGAGACTGAGAAGCATGAACGGGACATCCTGAGAGCCTTGTCAATGAATGCAAGGATAACCGTTCCCGAACTGTCAAAGATAACCGGATTGTCAAATACTGCAGTGAACTACCACCTGAGGCACCTTGAAAAGAAGTATGATCTAAAGTACCTGCTGGAAATCGACATAGAGAAGTTCGGATACATAAACTATATCGCGTTCGTCAAGTTCAAGGACAAAAGGCCATCATACGAAGAGATGAAGGAACAGCTGGAGAAGATCCCATATGTCCAGGTAGCCATGACAACAAAAGGAACATATGACATGGCTATTTTATTAGTAGTAAAAAGTACGAATGATGCAAAATCTAACTTATACAACATCATTGATCAAGTATTTGCTAATTACATTGCACGATGGAACATGATACCCGCTTATCAGACATTTGGATTTATTCCACTTAGGGATAAATTCTTTGATATACTTAAAGAAAAGGTCTGGACAAGGACAAAAGAGAAGCCAAGGCCATTGCATGATGAGATTACAGAAATGGAATACAAAGTACTTAAGGCAATGAATAGTAGTGCCATTACAGACTTCATCTCAATTGACAAAGAAATAGGTGCTGATAAAGGGAGATCTAACTATGCTTACCACCAATTAACAAGAAAGGGCATAATAAAAAGGCCCACAATTTCGATGCACAGCTTACACACAAAATTTGATATGTTATTGTTGCTAAATGTAGAAAATCAGAAACAATTTTTAGAAACGGGCAAAAATCTTTTATTGGAGATAATAAAAGATAATAACAGATTTGATACATATTCATTTACTTGCGACGTAACTTCCCCCTATGGGGAATTACTAATTGTGCCAGTACCAGCATCTAACGAACCTGACATAATTTCAGAACGATTAATGAAGACTATCAACGGAGCATATTTGGATGTATTGGTAATAACTACAATCCTTATAGGGCACCTAAATCATAGACTGTTTGATAAGAGCCAGACAAAGCAGTATGAAATATTAACATACGAATACAAATGTACTCCCACAGAAATAAACAGTATTATTTACCCTCCTAATCCTCTTCCATCTCCTCCTTCCATGTGAATCACACTCTAAAATCGTTTTGGCAGCTTTAAAAAGCATGCTATTTACCTAATTTATTCCTGTATAACACGTCAATCAGCGATGCTGAAGCAGAACACTTTGTGTAGTCTCATCTTGTAACTGTATCAGTACCCAGAAAATAATTGGGGAGTACGTGATTTGAACACGTGTCGCCACCTCCCGAAGGTGGAAGCCTACCAGACTAGCAGAACTCCCCGTTTAAAGAATTACGGCTCCTTTCTCTGTGACGAGCACATCGTCTTCTATACGGATTCCTCCGAACCCTTTTATGTATATTCCGGGCTCATCGGTGATTACCATTCCTGCCTTCGCTTTTATATTGCTATATGCAGGAGAGAAGCCCGGGCCGTCATGCACCTCTATGCCCAGAGAATGCCCAAGCGAGTGTATGAACTTCCCATTGTATTTCCCGTTGTCCTTTTTGTTGATGTAATCAGCGGCTATGAAGTGCACCCTGCTTAGCGGCACCCCTTCCCTTATGGATTTCAGCGCCAGATCATGCGCTTCCTTGACAGTATCATACATCTCCTTCTTCTTTCTGTAATCCTCGACGCTCTTCCTTCCAAAGAGTGATGACCTGGTTATGTCCGAGCAGTACCTGTTCGCCTTTGCTCCTGCGTCTATGAGAATTATATCGCCTTTCTTCAGCTTCGTATTATCAGGAGAGTGGTGGGGAAGAGCGGCATTGCTTCCGAAACAGACTATGGTCTCAAAGGATGGGCCTTCCGAACCTAATTCCGCAG
The DNA here is from genome assembly GCA_021817505.1 of Microcaldota archaeon. Lineage (GTDB taxonomy): Archaea > Micrarchaeota > Micrarchaeia > Micrarchaeales > CABMGC01 > JAKAUU01. Next base: position 4,223 of record JAKAUU010000011.1, read on the forward strand.
ATATCTCATCGAACTTTTTTGCAAGTCCAATCTCAGTTATACCAACTTTGAAGTGTTTTTGTATAAGCCTGTGCGCAGTCTTTGTAATCTTTGCAGCTTTCCTTATGTTTTCTATCTCGTTTTTGTCCTTTATCAGCCTGGCATTTGCAAGAGACTCTGATACGTCTATCATGGTCTTTGGTTTGTAGGCCTTTGAAAGTTTTTCGTAGTAGTTGAAAGGAAGGAATTCGCCGTTTATCCCTATCCGTTTCCCTTTTATCTCTTTCAGCAGCAAAGTCATTGCCCTCACAGTATTGCCCATCCTCACTACTTCCATTCCAGGGAACTTCTGCCTTACTGCATCCTGATACTCTAAATCATATGTGAACAGATATGCATGATTCTTACTTATTAGAAGTATGTTCTTTTCAAAGAGGCTGCTCTTGAATCCGGTAAGATAGTAGAAGTTAGGATCCTGCGAACCGGTATTCATTATCAGCAATGTGTCTATCCTCTTCTCAGCTGCAAAGAATCTTTTGTATCTTCCCATAATCCGGTTCATTTTAAACATGCACCCAGTATCTCGAGTATCTTTTCATCATCCAATGATATGTTCGTATACTCATTTTCATTCTTTATATCAGTTATGCTTGCCCACCTGAAAGCCGCATTCTCCATATTTAGCTTCACTTCATTTGTTTCGGACTTGAAGAAGAATATGTAATTCTGCCACTTCTTTCTTCTCTTTGAATCGAATAGCCATGCCTTAATCGGCTTTCTTATCTGTTTCAGCTGCTCCTTCTTAATTCCAGTCTCTTCTTCCGTTTCCCTATAGGCAGCTTCGGAATAACTTTCATTCTTATTCTTGCCGCCAGTCAAAAAGGACCATATGCCAGGATTTGTTATGAAAGGAAGCTTCCTTCTCTTCAGCAGCAGAATCCTCTTTTTATGGATTATTACCACTGCTACACCGTCTGCCTTTACCTCTTTATATTCCTTCATGGCAAGATATCTCTAAGGCTTATAATAAGCTCTCGGTTTTTCCATGGAGATAGTAAGAAGCGGCGTCGTTTACAGGAACATGAAGAGCTCCGCTTTCCTGAAGGATTACTACAGGTCGAGAGTCTTGAACATGATAGAAGGGAATGAGGTTTTTGGGTCCTCACCGCCTGACATCTTCATAGGCAGGGCAGGATACCCTAATGTTTACATAGGGCCACTTGTGCCTCCTACAATCGGCGACACGTCGATAATGGGCATACCCGAGAAGTGGGTTGGAAAGAGCATAGCCGAGATAGTCGAGTTCAGGTCCATGCTCGTAAGGGGCATGCACAGGACTAATGTGAATAATGCGGATAATGGAAAGATAGAGGAGATGATAAAGGAGTTGGCGATATCAGACAGGTATGAGCTTGTCAGGCAGGAATTTTCAAAGAGGCCAGACATGCAGATAAGGTTTGATGAGAATACGCAACCCTTCGGACCGAGCGCCATCCTTAAGAAGATGGAGCTTGAAGGAGGGAAGGTCAACCAGACTCTTGAGAAGGCATATTCTGACACCGATATGACAGCAGGCAATGCAATGGTGGAGCTCTATTCAAAAGGGATAGAGGTCTCAAGGATACAGAAGATGATATCCGCAGGGACAATAGGCATTGGCAAGAGCCGCAGGCTTGTGCCTACAAGATGGGGAATAACTGCTGTTGATGATACGCTTGGGAAGAACAATCTGAAAACGGTTAAGGACAATGAGGAGCTTGAAGAGGTTCTTGTCTACCAGAATGACGCTCTTGACAACAGATGGCTGATAATGATGTTCCCAGGCTCGTGGGAGTATGAGCTTGTTGAGGCATGGTATCCGAATACTACATGGAACAGGGAGAGCAGCAACATACAGATCTTCTCCTCTTACGAGCCTTACAAGGGAAGGAGCAAGTATGCGGAGATAGGAGGCTGTTATTATGCAGCAAGGCTCGCCTCATCTGAGCTGCTCCTTAAGATGGAAAGACAGGCAAAGGTTGCCATCCTTAGGGAGGCGCATTCCGGCTATATAATGCC
>JAKAUU010000025.1 GCA_021817505.1 Microcaldota archaeon
TCCGATCTTAATCAATACATATGCTATAAATCTCAGCTAAGATATAAATTATAGTTTGACGATATAGTATTGGTGTATTGGTCATGGGCAGAATATCTGAAAGTCTAATATCAAGCGGAAGTTTCCTTCCTATCCAACCCAAAGTAGCTTTCCGATACATATCTACCTTTAGATATATGCACCTGCACTATGTGCCGGGAGTGTTCCCGGCATTTATGCTTAAGTGAGTTATAGATATAGTGGTGGAAAAATGACTAGACAAAGAATACGTAGGGTTACTGAGAGTTATCACTACTTTTTTGTGAGACCGAACAGTAAAGAAAACGTGCATGCTACTGCTGAAAAATTAATGGAAATAAAATCCGTTACTGAAGTTGCAATCACGGAGGGACATTTTGGTTTTGTTGTGAAAGCAGAAGATAATGCTAAGGTTACAGCTGACAGGATAAACAAGGCTACACGCGGAACTTCAAGCATGGCAATATGTCACTGTCAATATGCGAAATGAAGAACTTATGGTTATGTGGACTCTGCGGGATTCGGACCCGCGACCTTCCGCTGTTTTGATGGAACTTTTTTAAAAGTCCCTTGCAAAGCGGACGCGCTACCACTGCGCCAAGAGCCCATGTTTCTATAATAAATTGGTAGAGCTTAAAAATGTGTGCGAGAATCGGATTGTTACGGCTTGCCAATTTTAGGTTATTGATAGGGCCTGAAATGTCCCATATATTTAAATAAGTTGGTGTTGCACATGAGACTGAAAAGGTGACAGCAATGGCAAAGAAAGAAGACGACGAAGAAGAAATGGATGAAGAGGAAGAGGAAGAAGACGACGAAGACTTTGATGACGAGGAATTCGACGACGACTCAGACTTCGACGAGTAAACCTGCCATCTGAAGGTTATTTTGTTTTATTTTAAAATATCTTTTTTCTTTGGGCAAGGAAGGATAATACCTTGTCCGCTACTTTTTTAGCATCCGTGTAATGGGGAGTGTGCTTTGCGCCTTCAAGAATCAGGATTTCACTTCCGCTTATGCAGCTGTTGAAAGTGTAGGCAAATTTCACGGGCACCATAAGGTCTTCATTGCCCCAGATTATCAACGACGGCACTCTTATCCGAGACAGCTTTTCGCAGGTCAGGTAGTCTGCTTGTGTTCTTGAATAAATTATGCTTCTAAGCACATGCTCGTTCGGATTTGTCACAAGGGCCTCTTTTATCAGCTTTTCTGCAAAATCCGGGTCGTTGGCAAGCCTTTCATCATCGAATTTTGTGATACCTGCAGCATCCTCCAGTATGAGGTAATCTGCGATACCCTGCATTGCAATGACTGCTGCTATCCAGCCGCCATATGAATGGCCCATCAGCGCCATGCTCTGTCCACTTATGCTCTTTAGAAGCTCCTTGATGGAGTCTGCCTGATTTGATATAGTGTACTCCATCTTAGGTGCAGCTGAAGAGCCGTGGCCCAATAGATCCGGTGCCACTATGTTAAGTTCATCTGGGAGCTGCTCTATGAATCTTGACCACGATAATGAACTTGCGCCGAAACCGTGAAGCAGGACAAGTGTCTTTTCCGATGATCCTTTATGAAATTTATAGTGAATGCTTCCGAGGCTTGAGCTGAAGTGCATGTCTGCCATGCTTTTGTAGTCCATGATTAAGCATAGGTATAAAACCTTTAATTATGATTACTCTTTTAGAGTAGATGGAACAGAGAGAGCTTGGCAGAACTAAGGAAAAGATACCTGCACTTGGAATTGGGACATGGCAGCTTGGCGCCAACCACGAGACTGCAATAAATGCGATAAAGGAAGGGCTTAATCTTGACATGCGTTTTGTCGATACTGCTGAGATGTACCATACTGAAGAGATAGTGGGCAGGGCGATTAAGGGCGAGGAAGTCTTCCTGGCTACGAAGGTCTCTCCGGAGCACTTTCATTATCAAGATGTGAAGAAAGCCTGCGACGCCAGCCTGAAACGGCTTGGAGTAAGGCAGATCGATCTTTATCAGCTCCACTGGCCCAACCGCAGAGTTCCTATAAGTGAGACGATGCGCGCAATGGAGGAACTGGTGAAGGAGGGCAAGATAAGATACATAGGGGTAAGCAACTTCAGCATAGAGGATATTAACGGGGCTAATTCCTGCCTGAAGAATAATGAAATAGTATCCAATCAGGTGCAGTACAGCCTTGCTGCACGCGAGATAGAGAAGGGATTGGCCGATTTCTGCAAGAAGGAGAGGATTACAATAATAGCATACAGTCCGCTTGCAAGAGGCAGCATACTTGGGAACGGGCATGATATGACAGATGTGCTTAATGTGATAGGACAGAGACATGGCAAGAGCGCTGCGCAGGTTGCATTGAACTGGGTCGCTTCCAAAGATAACATGATTGCCATACCAAAGGCAGGCAGTGAACAGCACATGCGCGAGAATGCGAGATCCCTGGATTTCAGGCTTGAGAAGAAGGATATAGAGGAACTGGAGAGTTTTTTTCGTGATTATGTGAACAGGGCTTTTTCTGAGTGGGGCAAGGAATTTGCGAAGAGCAACTCCGCTTTCCTTGGCAAACTCGTCTCTTTCAGAGAGAGGATAAGGCAGAGGAAGAAGGATTGAAGACATAGTTATTTATTATGAATATGCGGAATCTTTCTTTGTTGTACTAATCATCGAAACTGATCTTAATGAGATTTGACATAAAAGTATTCGCATATGCCATCGTAATAGCCTCTGTACTGGTATTCGGTCTGCTAGGCACCTATATAATAGGCAGCGCAGGCGGTTTCAACCAGAAGGTTAATGGTCCGCTAGATGCACTTTACTTTACAGTCATTACCCTCAGCACGGTCGGTTATGGCGATTTCTATCCCGTAACCCCTGTTGCAAAGATATTCGTGATAATATTGATAGTTGTGGGGCTGGGAACATTCGTCTCGGCAATCACAACCTTTTCAGGTGATTTTGTGAACAGTAGAATAGAGAGAATAAGCGGCAGGCTGTCCTCTTTTGAGAGAAGGACCCTGAACAAGCATATAGTGCTCATAGGAGATGGGACTACGAACCTTTACATAGCGAACAAGCTTTCCGAGATGGGAGAGAGGTTCATAATAATAGTGAGGAATGCTGAGGCGATAGAGAAGCTTAAGAAGTACGGGTATCTCGCTTTCCAGGCAGACCTTGCCTCTGACGGAGATATGCAAGAGATGAATCTCAACAAGGCAAAGGCAGTAGTCATAGATGTGGCTGACAGCTCAGCTTCCGTATATGCATTGATAAGCGTAAAGGAGCTTGCAGCCCATGCGGAGATAATAGTCGTCGCGCCTAACAAGGATGCTGAGCATCACCTCAAGATAGTGGCAGGGAGCAGGGCGGTTGTGATCAACCCTTCTACGATTGCAGGCAACTTCATAAATGACAGGCTGTTCAAAGGCTAATCCTATGAAGGTTAAGACGCAGGTATACAGGATAGATTCCGGGAAGCCTTCGGAAAAAGCGGTAAATGCTGCATCAGAAGCGATAATCGATGGCAAGCTGGTAGTCTTCCCTACAGAAACTGTATATGGGATAGGTGCAAATGCATTTTCAGATGCTGCCTGCAGGGAGATATACATTGTTAAGGGAAGGGCACCGGATAATCCGCTGATAGTCCATGTATACGGTATTGAAGAGGCGCTCAGGCTGGGCAGATTCAGAAACAGGGACATATGCGCTCTCGAGAAGGTCTGGCCTGGGCCTCTGACAGTCATAGTAAATGGGAGAGGAGTGCTGCCTGATTCAGTAACAGCAGGCCTTGACAGTGTAGCGATAAGGTGCCCCGATAGCAGCTTCATAAGAAAGGTGATGAAGAAGACGGCGCTTCCGATAGCTGCACCAAGCGCAAACATCTCCACAAAACCTTCGTCAACAAAGGGGGAGCATGCGATAGGGTACTTCAAAGGCAAGGTTCCTGTAATAATAGACGGAGGAGAATCGGACTACGGCATAGAGTCGACGGTTTTGGATCTTAGGAGTTTCAGGGTCCTCAGGCCGGGTGCATTCACCGTGGAGCAGATAGAGCATGCCTTTGGAAGAAAGCCGATCCTTGGGAGGCTCGCAGAAGGAAGCAGGAGTGCAGCCACTATGATAAGCCCCGGTACAAAATATCGCCATTACTCTCCTGAGAAGCCGCTCTTCGTTTATGAAGGTGGGATAGGCTCGATAAACGGGATCCTTGGCAAGTTCGCTGGCAGAGCCGCATTCATAGGATCTGATGAGAGCTGCAGGCTTCTTAGGGGCAGCCAGGTTAAGACTATTTCCCTCGGACCTTCAAGAAGCATTCGGAAGCGCGTGCATAGGATGTTCGGCAGTCTGATAGAACTGGATTCAATGGATGTCAGCTTCGGAGTTATAGAGTCCTTTCCTAAAGATGGCATAGGCTATGCTGCTATGAACAGGCTGAAAAAAGCTTCGGACCACAGGAGCTTCAAAGATTCCGAAGGACTGCAAAAACTTGTCAGGAATATATGACTTATTATAAATTCTGATTCAACTCTTTTTGATGCTTTATGAAGATACTCGGATTCAACCAGATATCCAATGCGATGCGCCTTGAGCCTGAGAGCTTTGACGACCTCTACCTGCTTGCAGTGGTTATAAACGCAGGGGACACTGTCGAGGGGAAGAGTACCAGGAGATTCAGGCCGAGCGAAGGCGACAAGGGAGAGCAGAAGGATGTGGTAATCAAGATAATAGTCGAGAAGGCAGAGATAGACAGGAGCGCCTTCAGGCTCAGGGTATCTGGGAAGATAATAGAGGGCAGGCCTTTGGAATTCGTCAGCCTTGGCAGCTACCACACCCTTAATATCGAAACGCGGGAGAGCATCTCGGTACATAAGGATGAGTGGAAGGCATACATAATGCGCAGGTTGAAGGAGGCTGTTGCCGACTCGAAGAAGCCGAAGCTTGGCATTGTGGCAATGGACGAGGAAAAGGTATCTTTCGCTTACATAAAAGGTTACGGCATAGATATCTTCTCGGAGATATACAGCAAATTGAGCAAGAAGATGAACGAGAAGGAGTATAAGAAACAGAAGGAAGCGTTCTTCGATTCGGTAATAAGCGCTATGAACAACATGCCTGTCGACGTAATAGTAATAGGCGGGCCTGGATTCACAAAGGATGATCTGAAAAAATACATGGACGGCTTGAGGAAGAAGGTTGAGAAACGGCTCGCATATGTGCAAGCGAGCGACGCTGAGCGCTCCGGGATAAGGGAGATAATGCAGAGCGAGGCTGTCGCCAAGCTTCTTGAGAATGAGCGCGTCAAGAAGGAGTTCTTCTACCTGAACATGTTCCTGAGCGGACTTGTATCCGGAAAGGCGGCGTATGGATCTGAGAACGTAAAGGAGAGGCTTGACGATATAAAGCTGATCATGGTTAATGACGATGTCCTGAATGACGAGAGCGTGAAGAAGGTCCTTGACATGGCTGATTCAAATGGCATAAAGATAGAGATATTCAATTCAGGGGATGATGCAGGCATGCAGCTTGTGAGATTCAGGGGCATTGCGGCAATATGAATAGTGCGATTGCATTATGAACAGGAAGCCTTGGTAATAATGCGGATCAGATCATATCCAGGCCGATGTCGTTGTGCCTGTGCTCATCCTTGCCCACTACCGATGATCCCTTTACTCCGGTAAATATTGCTATTACCTCTATCATGTCCCCGTATTCAGGATCTAGCCTTGCTCCCCATATCACGTTTGCATTTGGCGCCGACCTCTCGGTAAGTTTTGTGCCTATCTGGTTGGCTTCTCCGAGAGTCAGGCTCTTGCCTCCTGTTATGTGCAGGAGAACTCCTGTTGCGTCGCTATAGTCGACGTCGAGAAGCTTGTTCTTCAGAGTATTCTGAACGACCTCCTCTACGCGATGCGCACCTGATGCAGAGCCCACGCTTATGACTGCCATTCCGCCGCCGGTCATTATGGTCCTTACGTCAGCATAATCGGTATTTATCAGGCTTGGCTGGGTTATCGCTTCGGTTATGCCTCTGACGGCCTTTGCAGTTATCTCATCTGCAAGAGCAAAGGTCTTCTCTATCGGAAGATTAGGATAGAGCTGTACCAGCTTCTGGTTGTCTATCACTATAAGCGTATCTACATTATTCTTCAGCTTGTCTATTCCCTTCCTTGCTGTGTCAAGCCTTACTCTCTCCAACGCGAAAGGTATCGTGACTATTCCCACTACTATGGAGCCTGCGTCCTTTGCGACTCTGCCCACTATCGGGGCTGCACCTGTTCCCGTTCCTCCTCCCATGCCTGCGCACAGGAAGGTCATGTTCATGTCCCTTAGGAGAAGCTCTATATCCATGCGGGACATCTCTGCTGCCTTCTCTCCGACGTCAGGATAGCCTCCTGCCCCGAGCCCATGCGTAAGTGAGTTGCCAAGCATAAGCGTCTTTATATTTGTCTTCATTGTGTTCAGCTGCTTTGCATCGGTGTTGAATGCGAAGAGGCTTGCCCCTTTTATGTCCATGCTGCTTATCCTGTGGACCGTGTTGTTCCCTCCTCCGCCCACTCCAACAACGCATATCCTTGGCTTGAACATCTCGTATTCTGCCATCAGCTCCTGCTTCTGCTTCTCTACATCGTATTCAAACATAACATTACCCTTATCCATTAGTCCATATCTAATAATAAATAGCTTTCCTTTATGCTGACCGCTTTCTATAGGGTTTATTATTCTTGTAATGGCAATCAGATTGTGGACAACAAGAGGATAGCGGAGATACTTGCGGAAATCGGAGATATACTCGAGGTAGAGGGAAAACGGAGCAGGTTCGAGGTGCTCGCATATAGAAAGGCTGCTGCCACGATAGAGACCCTTCAGGAGAGGGCTGAGGACATATACCGGGATAAGGGCCTTGAGGGGCTGATGGAGCTTCAAGGAATTGGAAAGGGCATAGCTGGCGGGATAGCCGAGCTTATTGATAACGGGCATATGAAGAAATATGACTCTTTGAAGAGGAGCTTCCCCGTAGATTTTAACTCCCTTACCAAGATACAGGGGCTTGGCCCGAAGAAGGTATACAGGCTGTACAAGGAACTTGGAATCAGGGATATGGAAGGCTTGAAGAAAGCCGTAGAGAAGCATAAGATACGCGAGCTTGAAGGCTTCGGGGAGAAGAGCGAGCTCGAGATAGGCAAGGGCCTGGAGCTTATGGAGAGGAGCGGCGGAAGGATGCTCCTGGGAAGGGCGCTGCCTGAAGCCGAGAAGATCATAGAAAGGCTTAGGTCATCAGGGATTGCGGATAAGGTGGAGCTGGCAGGCTCTGCAAGGAGGATGCGCGAGAGTGTAGGAGACTTGGACATACTTGCAACTTCCGATAATCCTGCAAAGATTACAGGGCTCTTTTCATCGCTTGATGAGGTAGAGCGTGTTCTTCTGACAGGTCCTACTAAGACCACTGCCCTGCTCAAGATAGGGATAACATGCGACCTGAGGGTAGTGGCTCCCGATAGCTTCGGCGCTGCGATGCAGTACTTCATAGGGAATAAGGACCATAATGTAAAGGTGCGGGAGATAGCGATAAAGAAAGGGTATAAGCTCAATGAGTACGGCCTTTTTGGAAGGAATGGCAGGATAATAGCGGCAAAGGATGAACGCGATGTTTATGAAAAATTAGGTATGCAGTACATGCCACCTGAGATGCGGGAGAACCGCGGGGAGATTGAGCTTAGCCTGAAGGGCAAGATACCTGCAATAATAGAATTGAATGACATTAAGGGCGACCTTCACACGCATACCAATCATAGCGATGGCACTTATGGAATATCGGAGATGGCAGAGGCCGCAAGGAAGAGCGGCCTTGAATATATCGGCATAACCGACCATACTAAGAATGAGAGGATAGCCAACGGCATGGATGACAGCAGGTTCGCACGGCACTTTGACGAAATAGATAAGGTAAACGAAGGCCTTGAGGGCATGCGCATACTGAAAGGGGCAGAGATAGACATACTCAAGGACGGTTCCCTTGACCTTAAGAGGAAGACTCTGGAGATGATGGATTACAGGCTTGCAACAGTGCACACCAACCTGAAGATGTCAAGGGATGAGATGACGGACAGGATAATCAAGGCTCTCTCAAGCGGCTATGTAGACATCTTCGGGCATCCGACTGACAGGCTGATAGGGAGAAGAGAGCCGATAAACATGGATCTTGAGAGGGTCTTTGATGCGGCACAGGAGAACGGAGTTATAATGGAGATAGACTCTTTCCCTGACAGGCTTGATCTTGGGGACGAGAACATAATCAAGGCCAAGAAGCACGGATTGAGCTTCTCCATAGACAGCGACTCCCATAGCACGGACCACTTCAGCGTCCTAAGGTATGGAGTGGGCACTGCAAGGAGAGGCTGGCTATCCAGAAATGACGTCGTGAATGCGCTCCCGTTGGATAAGCTGGTGAAGCTCTTCAAAAGTTTCTGATCAGTACCAGCCGCGGGCCTTCATCGACGCGGCAACCCTGCCTACCGCTATTATGTATGCGGCATCCCTGGGCGTTATCTTCTTCCTCTTTGCCGCATAATCGGTTTGTGTCTTCATAACGTCTTGGAAGGATTTCGTTATTATCTTGTCGAGCTTTGCATATACCTCGTCTATCTCCCAGTAGTAGCCCTGCAGATTCTGCACCCATTCGAAGTATGAGACTATAACTCCTCCGGAATTTACCAGGAAGTCCGGAAGGTCGACTACGCCCCTTTCGAAGAGTATCGCATCCGCCTCTGGCGTCACCGGACCGTTGGCAAGCTCAAGCAGCAAAGGCACGTTTATCTTATCGGCATTCTTTCTGGTAATCTGGTTTTCCAGAGCTGCAGGTATCAGCACATCTGCCTTTAGCTCGAGCAGTTTATCATTGGATATCTTCTCAGCGCCCTTTGCCGAATATCCCTGGACGCTGCCGGTCTTCTCCTTCGCCTCGTCAAGCTTGGCAAGGTCGAGTCCCTTCTCCGAATATATCCCTCCTTTTGAATCGCTTATCGCTATTACATTCGCACCCATATTATGGGCCAGCTCGAATGCGAACTTGCCCGCGTTTCCGAATCCCTGTATGACTACCTTCGCTCCTTTCAGGTTTATCTTCATCTTTTTGGCTGCCTCGCGGAGAACATACATCCCGCCCATTGCCGTCGAGTCGAATCTGCCTTCTGATCCCCATACCTCGACAGGCTTGCCCGTAAGCACCCCGAATGAATTGTATCCCTTCAAAGCGCTGTACTCATCCATCATCCATGCCATTATCTGAGGCGTCGTGTAGACATCAGGCGCCAGTATGTCCGTCTCCGGGCCTATCTCCCGTTGTATTGATCGTATGTACCCTCTTGACATCCTCTCTATCTCAGGATCGCTCATCTTCTTCGTGTCGCATATTATGCCGCCTTTGCCTCCGCCGAAAGGAAGGTTTGCAAGAGAGCATTTCCATGTCATCCATGCAGATAGGGCCTTTACAGTGTCTATGTTCTCCTGGGGGTGGTACCTGACTCCGCCTTTGGCAGGGCCCCTCGCAGTATTGTATCTTACCCTGAAGCCCTTGAATACCTCGACAGAACCGTCATCCATCCTTACAGGTATGCTCGTCTCAAGCGTATTCATAGGTTCCCTGAGTATCGCATGTGCAGTCTTGTCAAGCTGCATCTTCTCCGCTGCCGAGTCCAGCTGCATCTGTGATATCTTGAAAGGGTTTAGTTCCTCTGCCATATTACCACTCTATAAACACGATTTTGATACGCATTAAACTGTTTTCAATCCAGCATGCCTGTTTCTACCATGCGTTCGCATAGGAGCTTGATGCTCTCAGATACGGCATGCTTCCCCTTTTTCTTTGATATGATGTCTATTATGCCTTCGTAGAGCTTCTGCTCGTCTATCTGTTTTTTAATTAGAGCTACCTCGCTAGAATACCGCTTGTTCATATATTTGCTCACAGCTGCCTGGGCTATCCCAAGCTCATCCGCTATGCTCTCCTGACCATAACCCATATCATAAAGCTTTGAAGCTACAGAGGCCCTTACTGCGGGCAGGACGACGCTCGTTATCTGCATGCAGTGCAGCTTGCCGTACTTGTTTGTCTTTTCCATGACGCGGATGTTTGCAGACATATCAATACCTTAATCTTCTATACCCAATGAGGACTTTATCTTTTTGAAGAAGCTTCCGTTATCCTTAACCTGAGTATTTTCTCCAATAAGAACTTTGTGCTGTCGTTTAGGTTCTTCATCTTCTGAAGGCTCTTTTTGGCTTTCACTCCTCGGCTCCTGGCGCAATTCCCGCTGCTTCTCCTGTTTTTCATACTTGGCTTCCTCATTTTGAGAGTTTATCCTGCTTACGGCGCCTTCCAATATGCTTTTCAGCATCTTTGCGGCTCTCTCTTCTTCTCCCACTTTTATTATTATTACGTTTGCAGAATTAGCCTTTGCAAGATCAAGATCCTCTGGAAGCAGGCATATTGCAGCGTTTATGCCCTTGTCCCTGTTCAGCATTATCGATGCCTTTAAATGGTCTTTTGGTATTGTTATGCATAAGTCATATGACCCGCTTGTGATCGCTTTCCTTATAGAGTCGGATAGCTTCTCCGTGTCCGCCTCGGTCTCCTTCGCCATTATCCCTGAAGCGTCAGGAAGTGCGTTCAGCAGGGCTTCTGCTGCCCCAGGCACATTTGAAACGAGCATAACCTTTATTTAAACACCGGTACGATATCCCAGTTAGTATTTATATTACAGCGCATATATAATAAACAGGTAAATAAAGGAATTGGCATTAGATTATACTGAAAAAAGTTGAAAGGTGATTATCTGAGAGGAAAAGAGCAACTGGTAAACTGCTCCAACTGCGGCAGGATGGTTCCAAGGAACAAGGCCGTAGCTGATGAGAGAGTCATAAGGTTCAGCACTGATGTAAGGGCAGACAGCGTGAGCTATATGACAAGGAGAAAGGTTTACTACTGCATAAGTTGTGCAAAACACAAGGGAGTCTTCGAAAGGAAGAAGGAACAGGCACAGCGCGCTGCAGAAAGATACGATAGATAAACATGGATAGGTGTAGGGTTTGGGCGATGATGGATCTTCTGATCTGCTGATATTCAAGCTGCGGGATAGTAAAGGGCTTGAAGAGACAGAGGATACTGTGCCCGTCCCCGAAGAGTCCTCGGCTGTAGACACGGTTACTGCAAAGCAGGAGAAAGTCGTAATTAGTAATCCTGATACGGTCGTATCGGCAAAGGGCCTTAAGTGTTCGATACACCCCTGGAGAGATGCTTATGCTGTCTGCAGCAAATGCGGACTGCCTTATTGTTACGTTGACATAGTTAAGAAGAACGGGAAGTTCGTCTGCATAGACGATATAGCGTCTGTGGAAGATGAAGAGGTGCATAGCACCCTGCCTAAGAGCAACATGTTCACCGGGATAGGCGGGATCTTCCTGGTTTTCAACGCAGCGTACCTGCTTTATATGTTTTATCCCCAGGCAGGTGTTGTTTACCATGCGGCATATGCTTCCCTCACCCTGAAAAATATCCTGAACGTACTCCAGCAATATTATTATCCGGATCTTGCAAACTTTGCTGCAATAATATTGTCTGTTGCTGCTGGTTTGATAACAATGGCCAATGGAAGAAGAAGGACTATTGGAGTGGTTGCAGGTTTTCTCATCTTCATGCTGGTAGTCTATGAGTTTATGAACAGCATAGGCGCTTATTATCTGGTACTGCCAGTACTGATCTCATTCTTATCAATAATCATGATGGTTCTTGGGAACATGAGCGCAGTGAAGGCCGTGAATGAGCTGGTTGACGATGAATACAGGCATGTAGAATGGCCAAGACCTGAAGTATTCTGAGATTCGTAATGCGTTTTCCGCCTTAGATCTTTGGAAGCGCAGTAAGGTATGCTGCTGCGCCGCTCGTGAGCGATATTATAGGCTGCGGATATATGCCGAATAGAAGGGTTACTGCCAGACAAATGGCAATTACTGAAAATGTGTATATATCCATGCCGGTCTTCTTAGGCACGGATTTGGAGGTATACATTGCTATTATCACTTTTGCATAATAGAAGACCGATATCACGCTGTTTATGATTCCTATTATTGCAAGCCAGGCCATGCCTGCATTTACGGCGCTCAGGAAGATGAGGAACTTGCCCACGAATCCGGTGGTGAACGGCAGGCCTATCATTGAAAGCAGCATAAGGCTTAGGGCGAAAGCGGCAAATTTATTATCTTCGTGGAGCCCTATCACTTCGTCTATCTGGTACCTGTTCTTCCTCTCCAGCCATGCAATAATCGCAAGCGTGCCTATGAATAGGAACATGTGTGCGAATATCTGGAATAAGCTTGCAGATATTCCAGATGGGGAAGCCACAACTATCCCTATCAGTATATAGCCTGCCTGGGATATCGAGGAATATGCGAGCATGCGCTTCAGATCCCTCTGCATTATCGCAGTTATGTTTCCGTAGAACATCGTCAGGACCGCAAGGACCGTAAGCAGAAGGAAGGCCTGCGAATCGGTAATGAATACAAGTATCATTATCTGTATCAGTGCCGCAAGACCCATCTTCTTGTTTACTCCTCCGAGCATCGCGGTGGCATAAGCCGACGATCCCTGGTATACGTCAGGTATCAGGACATTGAACGGGAATATCGAGGAATCCATGCCAAGAGAGGCTATGAAAAGCACCGCTGCGAATGTAATCAGGATAGACGGGGAGTAGTTTGATAGTGCGAAGCTGCCTGTGCTTCCATACAGAAGCACTGCTGCGAATGAGAATACCGCTATTGAGATGGATGCCATGATGAAGAATTTTGCCGCCGCCTCTATGCTGCCCTTCCTTGATAGCAGTATTATGAAGACAGACGGTATTGTGGCGAGTTCAAGCCCAAGGAATATGGTTATTATAGAACTTGATGCCGCAACGAGCAGCATCCCTATGAATGCAAAACTGCTTATGAGCGCAAAGTCCCTGTAATCGTCAGAGTATGAGAATGCGAGTATATTGACCAGCAGCATCCCTACCGAGAACAGAATTATGAAGAAGAGCGAGTATGCATTTATGGTATAGGTATTGATTGCTTGGAAGCCGTATCCGTATGAAGTTGCGATAACCGCATATGCAGCAACCATCCCAAGGATGATTATGTTAAATGCAAGCTGGGCCTTCTTTATGTCGAACAGGCGCATAAGCATGTTGCCCGCTACAAGCAGGGCGGGAAGCAGAATCGTGATTAATTCGTAAGATTGCATTTAATTCACACCAAATACGCATACGCCGCAAGAAGCACTAGCGCCACGACGAATATTGCGGCGTAGTAGTTTATCTGTCCTGCAGATGCCCTTCTTACAATGTAGCCTGAGCGCACTGTAAACCTGCCTGCACCGTCGAAGAAATCGCTTAGTGCTTCGTCGAATGCAGCAACTCCTTCGGATATGCCTATCATAAAGTATGCAAAATTCGCATAGAATGAATTCATCATAGGAGAGGTATAGCCAAGCCTTGAGTACTTTGATATCTGCTTTGCTCTTTTCTTTACATATATTAAATAAACGAATACTGCAGCTATGCCGATTAGCACCGTAAACGATGCTGCATCTACAAGGTCGAAGTTCATTGCAATTCCTGAAGACGCATAAGCGTAATAGCTGCTGCTCGTGACAAGCGATTGGAATCGTGTGAATAGCAGTGAGACCGCAAGAGTGGCGATTGCAAGTATTGCTATCGGCAGCTTCATGCGCTTGGGCTGCGTTTTGTATCTTATCCTGGCATCGGCATCATTCGTCGGAGCAGAGATGTATGAGAACCAACGCAGTATGTAGAAGCTCGTCCCTATGCTTATCGCAGACAGGAGCGCATATATCGGCAGGTTTGAGGTTAGAGAGCTGCTTATGCCTATGCTTGAGAAGAAGCCTGAGAATGGTATGAACCCTGCAAGCGAGAGAACGCCGAATAGGGTCGAATAGAGCAGCAGCTTGCTGGACCTCAGGCCATTAGCCTTCCTTATGTCCTCTTCGCCTGTTGCCTTCATTACCGAACCCGAGCTGAAGAATAAAAGCGCCTTATAGAAGCTCTGTACGAAGAAGAAGTATATCCCCGCTGTCACTGCGCCTGCGGCTATCGCTATCATCATAAGCGATAGCTCCTGTATCGTCGAGTATGCTATTATCTTTTTAATATGGAACTCTCTCACGGCGTTTAGCGTGGCAAGTATGGCAGTTATTGAGGCTATGACGAGTATCACATACGTTAGACCTGTGTACTGGAATAGCGGCAGAAGTATCAGTATGGAGAATACCCCTGCCTTTACCATCGTAGTCGAATGCAGGTATGCAGATACCGGCGTCGGCCCTTCCATAGCATCTATAAGCCATTCGTGGAATGGGAATTGCGCTGATTTGGTAAACGCGGCTATCATTAACAGCACGGCGCTTACAAATACGGCTCCCTGCGGAGCCGAGGACAATCCATTTAGTATAGGTATGAAGTCCAGTGTGCCGAAAGTGCTTCCCAGAATCCCTATCGCACCGAGTATGGCCAGGTCCCCGATAAGAACCATGGTGAGGGCCTTCCTCGATGCTACTATTGGGCCCTTTTCGGTATTCCAGAAGCCTATTAGCAGATAGCTTGTAAGGCTGAGGAACTCCCATGCAATAAGAAAGGTTATGAAACTGCCGCTGAATGCGAAGGCCAGCATCGCAGCCTCGAACGCCAGCATCTCTATGTAGAACCTTCGCTGTTCGCTAGGCTTGTCCATGTACCATGTGGCGTATGAAAAGACAAGAGGCGATATGAAGAGTATGACTGCTATGAGCATGTAGCTTATAGGAGATATTAAAGTAGTTATGTCGAATGAAAAGGAACCTGCGGTGAACCATGGTATCGATTCCGTCCCATATGATATGAACGGGAGCATCGCGAGGGAAAGCAGGCTGCCGAGCAGCGCGACTATCCCGGGATACCTCCTGTTCTTGAGCAGGGCTATGATTATTACCGCGGCAGCCAATGGCAACAATAGATAGAAAGGCAGCATGTCTCACCACTTCATTTTTGACAGTGTAGTTATATCGAAGCTCACTCCATTATACTTCATGTAAACGTAAAATGTTATCAGCACTATTATCTCTGTTGCAGCTACGGACCATATCGCTATGAGCATTATTACAGGGCTTGCAGAAGCTGATGAAGCGGAGGTGAAGAAAGATACGAGAGCGATTATGCTTGCAACAAGTATCAGCTCGACTGCAAGAAGTATTGCCACGAAGTGCCTGTCTGAGGCTATCCCTGCAAGGCCGATTGCAAAGATCACAAATGCAAGCTCAATCAGATAAGGGAACATCACACCACCAGTTTCCTGAACCTCTTTATTATCAGCACCCCGCCTATGGCCGTAGAGAACAACAGGATCATCATTATGAAAAGGAGCATGTAGTACTGCGAGAACATCATGGAAGCCGAGCTCTGGAATGTTGACTGCAGGTATGCGGCCTGTGGAATTGATGATATTATTGCAGTCAGTGCTATCGAGAGGACTATTGCGGATGCGAAGAACGGCTTTGTTTTCAGCATGCTCTTTGACTTTGTCTCAGTAGCCACGGCCGCTATCAGATAGGCGGAGAGCCCTCCCACGAATATCAGGATCTGCAGCAATCCTATGAATGCCTGTCCTATCGCTGCGAAGAGTATTGCGCTTATGACAAACGTGATTGTAAGAGCCATTGCAGCGTGTAAAAGCCTTTTCATAAGGAAGACGAGAAGAGCAGAGATTATTGCAAATGCGCTTAATAGCAGATATATTGCTTCTATTTCAATCATCGTTACACTCTATTCAAGGTCTGCAGGGTTCTTAAGCAGATCCCTCTTGTCATAAACTTCATAGTCGTAGTTCTTCGTAAGGGTAAGGCACTTTGGCGGGCACACCTCCTCACACAATGCGCAGAAGAGGCATCTCTCTATCCCTATCTGAGGCATCTTCTTGACGCCCTTTGCGGTTACCACATCTACCATCGTTATGGTCTTGTTCGGGCATATTATCGCACATGCGGAGCAGCTTATGCATGTATTCATGTCGAGCCTTAGCATGCCCCTGTAATTGTCAGGCATCGACTCCCGCTCCTCAGGAAAATTAACTGTGAAACGCTTTGAGCCTATCGTCGTTTTCATCGTCTTCATTATAGGCCATATCATCGAATCAACCAACAAACACTATGTATGTTATTATAAGATTTATTAATGACAGAGGTATGAGTATCATCCACCCCATCCTCAGTATCCTGTCTATACGCATACGGAATGTAGTCGCCCTTATTATTACCGCAATCACCGCTATTATTATCGCCTTTATTATCAGCCATGCGACTCCAGGTATCGGCTGAGGGCCAAGCCATCCTCCCAGGAAAAGTATCGATATCAAAAGGCTGGACATTAATACCTTTGAATAATCGAGAAAGAGCACCAGCGCGTAGTATGCAGGGCTCATGTCGGTTATCCATCCGGCTATCAGCTCCGAATCTGCCTCCATAAGGTCGAAAGGAGGACGCTCTATCTCGGCAAGCATTGCTATGAAGAAGACGAAGAAGCCTATCGGCATGAGCAGTATGTAGTATGAGTTTGACTGCATAGCTATTATGCTCTGCAGATTGTATCCTTTTGAGACAAGCCCTATTGCAACTATCACCAGCATTAGGGGTATCTCGTAGCTTAGTAGCATCAGTATGGACCTCTGTGCGGATATGTCTGCGAACTTGTTGCCGCTTGCAAATCCCGACAGGAATATCATTATTGGCATGAATGCCACGACCACCAAAACGAGGAGCAGGCCGAAGCTCAGGTTAGTAGCCTGGATGCTTGGGAATATCGGCAGAATCAGCACTACGAATATGGTAAGCGATATCAGAATCGGGAGGGCGGTGCCGTATAGCAGCGAGTCTGCGTTGTCAAGATCAAGGCTCCCCTTTGCGAAGAGTTTGACAAGGTCTGCAAAATTCTGCAGTATGCCGTATTTGCCAACGTATGTCGGGCCGTGCCTGTACTGCGCCTTCGCTATTATCTTCCTCTCTATCCATCCGAACATGTATCCGAAGACCGCAAGCATGATGAATATCATTATTGCATAGACGAGGAGCGCGGCTATGTTGTACAGGATGTTGCCTGAATTAAGCATGCTCTCAAAAGATTGTATTATGCTATTTATCAACACAGCCCATCACCAAATCAAGGGTACCGAGAGTCGCAAAGAGGTCGGCGAGCCTGAGCCCTTTCGACATGTGGACTATCGCAGAGAGATTGACGAAGTTTGGAGACCTTATGGCCAGCCTGTAAGGCTTCTGGTCGTCCGCAACCATGTACATCATCAGCTCCCCTTTGGGCGCTTCCCTGCTGATCCAGACCTCTTTGTTCTTTGTCGGAGGCATGCGTAGCTTCACAGGCATTCCTAACGCATCCCCTTCCGGCATCATCTTGAAAGCCTCCCTTATCAGCCTTATGCTCTCGCGCATCTCAAGAAGCCTCATCTTGTATCTTGAGAAGTTGTCTCCTCTCGTAAGTATCTTCATCTCAAAGTGGAGTTTGTCGTATATGTAATATGGGGAATTCTTCCTGACATCGTACTGCACTCCCGAAGCCCTGAGAACAGGGCCTGTGACTCCCAGGTCCATCGCTTTTTCAGGCGTAAGGATCCCTATGTTCTTCATACGCTCGTGGAATACCGGATTCTTCTCTATGAAGGCTTCGTACTCCTTTACCCTGTTGTCTATATACTCTAGAGTCTCCAGGGTTCTCTTCTCGAAATCCGGAGGCAGGTCGCTGACGAGGCCACCCAGCCTCATGTTCACATAGAACATCCTGCTGCCCGTAGCTTCCTGCAGCAGATCGAGAACCTTGTCCCTATCCATATAAGTCCACATGAACAGGGTAAACATCTGGCCCAGGTCGTTTCCTATAGTCCCTACGAAGAAGAGATGGCTTGCAATCCTCTGCAGCTCAAGAAGTATCACCCTTATGTACATCGCACGCTCCTTCACCTCTATGCCCAGAGCCTTTTCTACTGTTGAGACATAAGCCTCATCATAAGCCATTGGCGCTATGTAGTCAAGCTTCTCCATGTAAGGATGGTTCTGCATATACATGCGCGTCTCTGCAAGCTTCTCAACGCCCCTGTGCAGGAAGCCTATGTGCGGCTCTACCCTCTCGATAGTGTCGCCGTCGAGATAGACCGCTAGCCTTAACACTCCGTGCGTGCTAGGATGCACAGGGCCTATGTTGATCTTCGTTATGGGCATTTTCTCACATCTGCTTGTACTCCTCTCCCCAGGCGAAGCCCTTTCTCAAAGGCCCTTCGAGCCCGTCCCACTTCTCCAGCAGCAGTCTGCCCGACTTCCTCCCTTTTATCTTTATGTCAAACATCTCCGACATCTCGCGCTCGTACCAGTCTGCAGAGGTGTGCTCCTTTATTATGGTCGGCAGCCATGCATCGCTTGAGAGTATGTCCACCTCAAGAAGCTCCTCTTTGTTCTTGCTTATGTCCCTGATGAAGTATAATGCGGTGAGATGATCCTTGTAGTCTACAGCGGTTATCTTGACAAGATACGAATAGCCCGATTCCTTCATGCTCTTTATCCTCGAGAGCAGATCTTTCCTATCAATCTTCAATCTTACCACTTATTTTTTCCTGCAGTTTTATCATAGCTTCAAAGAGGTTCTCGGGTTTGGGAGGGCATCCTGCGACATAGACATCTACCGGAAGAACCTGGTCTATGCCCCGTATTATGTTGTAGCTCTCGAACCATGGACCGCCGCAGGTGGCGCACTCCCCGAACGCTATGACATATCTCGGTTCGGTCATCTGCTCGTATAGCCTCTTTACCTCAGGCACCATCGATTTTGTAACCCATCCGGCAACGAGCATCACGTCAGCCTGCCTGGGCGTGCCCCTGAAGAGAAGATAGCCCTTCCGCTCGGCGTCTATCCTGGCTGAACCGAAACCCATCAATTCTATCGCACAGCAGGCGAGACCGAACTGCATTGGCCAGAGGGAGTTTACCCTCGCCCACTTCACAAGTCCTTTTGATACGCTTATGGCCCTTGAGATATCCGACATCTTTGCGAACATCACATTTGGCTTTATCTCCCTGCCCTTAAGCGAATCCTGAACAAGCTGATCCATCTCCTTCTTTGCAATCTGGAACTCCTCTTCAGTGTACTCCCCTTCCATATATTCACTTTGTGAATTTTAGCATAGCAAGCGTTATTACAACCATGATGAAACCTGCAACAGGAAGCATCAGGGCTATCATATTTACGGTATTCGTAAGCAGGTATGCAGTATATGCCCATATTAGCATTATTGCGACTATTATGTCAAAGGCAACGAAGATCGAGAAGTAATGCATATACTCATTCATTATGCTTATCCTGGAGCCGCTGCTTGCCTCTGCGCTCTCGAAGGATGCATTCCTCACCCTGTTTGATCTCTTCCTGTTCCTTATCATGATGGAACTGAAGATCATGGCAAATGGAACCGCAAGCGCGAAGAGCACAAAGATCAAAAGCGCAAGATAGACTGAATACATAATAATATTATCCTCATGATAGCTTTAATATTTCTATAGTTAAATTGGGAGATGATGCCACTTTCTGAGAGAGCAGCAAATATAGTGCGTACAGGGGAATTGAAGATACGCGTTATGAGGAGCGGGATGTACCAGAAGCTCACATTTACTGTGAAGAAGGAGAGATCCGGAGATGTAGAGTATTATGAGCTCTCTACAAACAGGCTCATAGACGCCCCCGAGCTTATCAGGATAGCCGAGGAGACAGGGCTTCCTGTCAAGGCGGAGAATGGCAGGGCATTTCCTAAAGGCACGTCTCCAAGGGATTTCCAGACATCATCCTTTTGAGCCGAGGCTTCTGCCGTGGGAGCAGGCGGTGCACGTTCCCCTTTTTTCATCGAAATGTTCGCTGCAGACATGCCTGCCGCATAGGGGACATACATGGGAGGCGATCTTTCCGCACACATGGCACAGGGTCTTCTTTTCCATCTACTCGCCTATCTCTATGGTTCCCGCATAGAGCTCCTTTGCACGTTTGAGAGATAGGGGCTTCATCCCTTTCTCCTTCGCATACCTGCACTGGTAGTTTATGTATGCCTGATTGACGTTCGTATCCGGATTCAGCTCCTTGCACCTCTCTATGTATTCTGATATTATCTTAGCCGCATCGGATTCGGGCATGTTCCTCACGTTTATCAGATATGGCGCAAGTATCAGATTGACGGTACGGTGCCTGACGTCATGTATCGGAGTTGCGAGTATCTTCTCTATCCACCTGTAGACCTTTCCTCCGGAAGCGGCTCTTACCTTCCTGACAGGCCTCTTGACCCCCTTCGCATATTCGATTATCTCTTTAGGCATGTTTTTTGCACTTATCGGCAGGTTTGCAGCTATTCTCTTCCTTGCAGACTCGGCTATTATCTCAGATAGTTCAGCGGCTGAAAGATAGACCTTTCCCTTATGCAGATTCGCGTTCACGAGCGATTGCGCGGATCCCTTCCTCTTGTTCATGAGAAAGTCTTCAAACCGCATTGCGAAGGCATCCCCCTCATGGAGAATCGGTATGCCCAGTTCCTCAGATAGCCTAAGCAGGTTCTGCATCTTTTCAGAAGAGAGTATTGATTTCGCCCTGTTGCTCTCTGCATTTATGTATAAATTTAGGAGATACCTGTCATTGAGAGCGCTTGCAAGCATCCTCGAATATACATAGCTTATCACTATCGCCCTCTTTATCTCTTCTAGCCTCACCTCTTCGAAGATAGGGGCTTTTTTGTGAAGGTCTTCCTCCAGCCTGATTCTTCCCAGCTTTAGATACCTCTCTTCTATCCTTGAAGGAGCGCTGCTGATTACCCCTATGGCTGTCTTCGAGAATGGATACCTGTATGAAAAATCAAGCTTCTCGGCTTCGGAATCCATGATAACATATACTTGAAAAGGTATAACATTCTTTTCCCATGCGTCGAATTAATAAACTTTCAAAGGCTCTCTTATTAGGTGCATTTATGGCAGAATTAAGCGATATGTTGAGCGGCGAGGCAGTAGGATACGTAGAGCAGCTGAGCCCTGCTGTAAGGAAGAAGTATGGCATGGACTTTGGAGAGCTGCTTAAGGAACCGGCTAACTTTGCAGACACGCCTAAGATATTGGATAAGATAAGCTCAGTCAAGGCCGATGTTGACGCTTTTTTTGACGGCAAAATAGCTGCGATGGGCAGTGAAAAGGCCGAGCTTGACAAGGACCTTGGAATGATAGATGCAGATTCCAAGAAGATAATACAGACTATAACGACAAAGGCATCGATAGCGCAGGTTCCATTCATAAAGCCGGTTTTTGTGGACATGCAGGAAAAGGAGGAGATAATAATAGATGGCTACAGCGCTTCTGTAGACCAGCTTGTGACAAGAATGATAAACATCTCCGACTATATAGCAGATCTGTCAGCAACCTATGAAAATTACATAGTGGGTTCATGGCTTTTTTCAGGTAAAAACAGGTATGTGATAAGCATAAGCCCTCCTGTCAGCGAGATACTTGTGATTAACAGGGCAAGAGACGAGATAAATGGGCTTTTGGAGAGTATATCTCAGCAGTTTGTAAAGTAGTGAAGAATGCTCATATGGAGAGGATAATAATCATAACCGGTACGCCTGGGACGGGCAAGAGCACTCTTGCAAAGGAGCTTGCAGTAAGAATCGGAGCAGATGCCATCGGGGCAAATGAGATTGCAAAGGAAAGCGGATTCATAATAGGCAGGGACGGCTATGGAACCAGCATAGTGGACCTTGGGCGGCTTGAGAGAAAGCTGAATAAGATAGCGAAAGAATACGCTTCAAGGAAGAAGACGCTCATCCTGGATGGCCATCTTCTCTCCGAGATAAAGGTAAAAGGGGCAGTAGTGATAGTGCTTAGGGAGCATCTGCCTGTTTTGATAAAAAGGATGGAGAAGCGCAAATACCACTTTGACAAGATACGCGACAATATCATAAGCGAAGCGATAGACCTGTGTGGCAGCAACTCCAGAAAGCGATATAAGAAAGCGTATGAGATTTGGAGTGGAAGGGATGCTGCAGCAGAAGCGCTTAAGGTAATAAGATCAGGGAAGGGAAGCAGAGAGGTTATGGATATGATGCCTGAGCTACTTAAACTGATAAAAAAGGATAGGAGTTTCCTCGCATAGCAATCCAGTCATATTTGCAGCTTCTTAGCAATCTGCTTCGCTATGATCTTTGCATGTTTTGCATGAATGCTTTTGTTTGAGAAGACCTTTGCACTATCCATACTCATGTTTTTTCTCTCTGGGATCTGCCTGCCTTTCGATATCTCTTTGAGAAGCTCCATAAAGGTCGCACATTGGCTCCTCTCTATTGCATTTATCGAATTCCCTTCAAAAATAAAACCTGATGCGTTGCCATGCGCCTCTATGAACTTGAGAGGGGCGTTGCCCATGCTTGCAGAAGGGCCCTTTATGACTCGCGAGCCAAGCTCCTCCTTAGGGGCTATGAATGCCATTATTCCCTCCCTGCCTTCCAATGCTTCTGCATGCATATATATGTGGAAACCAAGCTGGGATGCCCGATCGCATATTATGTTTGCGGTCTTCCGCAGCTGCGGCCATATTACATCCTCGCTCTCCTCCCCTACCTTGATTATTACAGCGTGGACATCAAGATTCGTCTCCCTAATGAAAGATGAAAGTGTGATTGCATCTCTGCTGCCAGCTTGCTCGAAGATGCTCCTTGAAGGCTTCCTGATGAATAATTTTGATACTAGGATGAACCTTGCAAGAGACTCCCTTGAAACACCTGCAGCAACATTCCTGTTGCTGTCAACAGGGTCTATCACTACAAAATCAGTATTGAATCTCTTAGTGTGCTCGATGCTGCCCTCTTTCTTTTCTTTGGGGAGCAGCACTATCTTATCCTCTGCAATAGTCATATATTCGAGAAGCCTATAGAGAGAGCCGAAGGTATGTATTAGCAGCTCGCAGAGATAGCCTGAAAAGCCGCTTGTCTTAACCTCCGCGCCGTATATGTTATGCATCTTGAGCAGATACTTCAGAACGCGGGTGTCGTCCTTCTGCCTCCCTGTCATGTTCTTAAGTATGAATTCGGTGTGGAAAGGAGTCCTGTCCACAGTAGTGGCAAGCTCTTCCGGATTATCGATCTTCGTAGCAGGCACCAGATCCGCATTTACGTTTATTGAATTCATGTATAGGCGCACATACGGGTGCTCCGCGTATTTAACACGATAATAATCCTTTTTGTCAGTCGCCAGCTTCTTCCCGTACTCTATGGCCTTCTTCTCAAGCTCCTCCTTGCCCGTTCCTCTTTTGAAGAGCATGAAGACATCGACATCTGCGTCCCCTTTGAGATACGTCCCTTTTGCTATTGAGCCTTCTACTCTCAGTTCCACATTCTTCCCGGCTACCTTTCCTAGGCGCTCCATCAGCCTGTTGACGTTATAGGTCATTTCTTTTACGTCGTTGGGCGTAGGCTTTATATCCTTTAAGACAGAATCGAATATGCTCTTTGCCCTCTTTTCCGAACCAGCCTCCATAAAAGAGATTATATAAAGAAAAGTTAATATAGAGTTACATGGGCTCTTAGCTCAGGAGCAGAGCGTTCCGTTCGCAAGAAGTCTTTCTAAAAGGCTTCACCGAAATACGGAAAGGTCGCGGGTGCGATTCCCGCAGAGTCCATATACATATTTCCCTCGTAGTAGGGTGCGATGGACTTCCTTTTTAGTTTAATTGGATGCAGACATGCTTTCAAAAGCTTTAAAACCATTCTCATAAGTATTATATCATGCCTTCTGATAGAAAGCTTGGTAGTGCAAAGAAAATCGAACTTATTCTTGCGCTTATAGCAGTGTTTTCCTTCTTCATCCCATTGATGTTTTACGTGTTCTTCCAGAGCTATCTGCAGTTTATGCTGCTGATGCCTGTTGCAATATCTCTAATATTCATAACTGAGGCCATTACACACCTCTTTAGGATTGATTCCATCTTTTCACAGAAAGCTCTGAAGTTGTCTGATAAAATAAGGACGGTCTTGGTTATCCTGTTCTTAGCAATACTAACATTGTTGTTTTTCTTGGATATTGTTGGAATAGCCCTCCCCAGTAACATCTTTGTTGGTGCGATTGACACAGTTATATTATTAATTACATTTGTTGCCTTTCTGACAGCATTAATGCTGGTTTATGCCATGTTTTACTTAGATGGAAAAGAAAGATCAAAGCTAATAGGCCCGCAGTTTACTCTCCTTATAGTTATATTGATCTTGGCTGCGATACTCTCCTTAGTCTTCTTTTCACTTGGAGTATTTGGACCAGCTTAAGATCACTTTTGTAAGCTATTATTTATATTAATCTTATCAGAAGTGACTGCATGAATTCGGTAAAGCACTCCGAATCCATTTTCAGTTTACGAGGGAATGTCGCATAAACCTTCACTGTTTTTAAGCTTTGGAATAGAGCAATTATGTATGGAATTGCAGGATATTCCCCATGCCAGGCTAGCCAATCAGCATATCTCATCCGTAATCTCATCCGGTCCCGTGGAAGTTGTCAGGTCTTTAGGGGCTTTGCAGGCGCAGATGTATAAAGATGCTCTCTGGGCCGTTGGCCTGCGCTGTAAGGATACGACACAATCAAAGGTGGAAGATGCGATAGTAAGGAGGAAACTGATAAGAACTTGGTCGATGCGCGGCACATGGCACTTGGTTCCGCCTTCAGAGGTAAGATGGATGCTGAGCTTATATCCGGATGAACCAATTCCAAACTACCAGCGTAAGAATGGCCTGACAGACCAGATACTTGAAAGAGGACTGGAAATCATACGAAGTGCGTTTAAAGACAATGAACAGTTAACTTATAAGGAGATTGGCAGCATACTTGCAAAGTCAGGCATTAAAGAACTAAAAATGATGGAGGTACAGAGGCACATAACTAGAAGAGCTGGGCGAAAAGGGATGATATGTTTCAGTGGATACGTAGGTAACCAGCCGGCATTCAGGTTGCTGGAAGCGATGATACCAAAAACCAGCCAATATGGCCGTGAGCGCTCGCTTGCTAAATTCGCCAGAGTATACTTTGATAGCCATGGCCCGGCAACCTTCAGCGACTTTGCATGGTGGTCTGGGCTAAGGATGTCAGAAGCCAGGGAGGGTGTTGCTATGATAAAATCTGGTCTGAAAGAAATAGTATTGTCTGGCAAGAGCTACTGGGCGCCCAAAAAAGGCAGGCTGCCTAATCGAAATGAATCTTCGGAGTATTTGCTCCCGTCATTCGACGAGTATGTAATTTCATATAGCGACCGTAGCGCAGTAGTCCGACCTGAAGACGCTAAGAAGATAATTAATGGCTCAACACTGCGTTTCTTACCTACAGTAATATCCGATGGAAATGTCGTAGGCACATGGAAGAGACTCAGTCATAGTAATAAAACCGTGGTCAGAATAACTCCTTTTAGGAAACTTACCAAGGAGCAGAAGTTAGGTGTAAGAGAAACTGCCAATAGATATGGCAGCTTCCTCGAATCAGAAGTAGTGGTGGAGTACACGTCGCATTAAAGTAGAATTTATGCAAACCTTTACGGCAAGAGGGAGCATTGGCATTTCCAATAACTAATAGAACATGTTTGAAATAGTGATTATATGAGATTGTGGAGCATAAGTCCCGAATACCTTGACGTAAAAGGCCTGGTTGCGAATTGGAGGGAAGGGCTTCTTGCAAGAAAGGTTCTCCTCGGCAAGACAAAGGGTTACAGGAACCATCCGCAGTTGATACGCTTCCGCGCAGCTGATGATCCGATATCTGCGATTGACAACTATCTGGGATTCGTGCTTGAAGAGGGTCTTTCCAGAGGATACAGGTTTGATTCTTCTAAGATAAACAAGGTCTCTTCCGAGAAAGCCATGAAGGTGACAAAAGGCCAGATCGATTATGAATTTTCCCATCTGTTAAACAAGTTGAAAGATAGAGACCCTGAAAGGTACAACAGGTTAAAAGATGTTCAGAAAATAAAAGCGAATAGATTCTTTGCAATAGTTCCTGGAGAGTTGGAAACTTGGGAGAAATTAGATAACAGATAACAAATTAGTAAGGCCATAAGTGGAAAGGAATCAATTATAGGACATACTATATTATATATCTTATGCAGCTAATTAATCGTGTTTAGATAATATAAGAGTGAGAATAATGGAGAACAAAATAAAGATAGGAATAATAATAGGAAGCGTGAGGAATGGAAGATTCGGCGAAAGGCCAGCAAAGTGGATAGAAGAGGAACTTAAGCAATGGACGGACGTCGATGCGGAGTTAATCGACCTTAAGGATTACCCTATGCCTTTCTTTGATTCTCCAACCTCCCCTTCAATGATGGGTAAGAAATACTCAAACGATGTGGTGCAAAAGTGGTCTGCAAAGATTGACGACAAAGACGCATACATTATGGTCTCTCCTGAATATAACCATGGTTATTCCTCTGCATTGAAGAACGCTCTGGACTGGCTGAATCCGGAATGGTCAAGGAAGCCTGTTGGATTCGTCAGTTATGGAAGCGCTGCAGGAGCAAGGGCAATAGAGCAGCTGCGACAGGTAGCGATAGAGCTAAGCATGGTGCCTATACGCAAATCCATACATATCAACTGGGATTTCATAATGAAGACCTGGGAGAATAAGGAGATAAAGAATGCAGAGCTTTTTGCGCCTCTTAGAAAGGGAATGGGTCCCGACCACCTTGCGGATTTTGTCAATGATCTGCTATGGATGGCCAAGGCAATGAAAGAGGCAAGGAGCAAGGGCCAGTAATGGCACCTGCCTTTTAATTCTCTTTTGGATAAACCATACCAAAGTGAATAATTATGAAGGCTGCGATATTCGGAGGGAAAGGGATTGTCAACATAGGAGAAAGGCCAGACCCTGTCATAAGGGAGAGCACTGACGCAATAGTCAGGGTTGTCAGATCATGCGTATGCGGCTCGGACCTATGGTATTACAGAGGCCTGTCTCCAAGGACAGCAGGTGGCCCAATAGGCCACGAGTTCATAGGCATTGTGGATAAAGTTGGCAAGGATGTGAAGAACATAGCAGATGGAGATTTTGTAATCTCCCCATTTACTTACAATGATGGCACATGCATTAATTGCAAGAAAGGATGGCAGGCAAACTGCATCCATGGAGGAGTCTATGGCACAGGGTACGTTGATGGAGGGCAAGGGGAGATGGTACGCGTACCTCTTGCAGACGGAACGCTTGTCAGGGTGAAACAGACTGGTTTTTCTGAGGAGAAATTGCGCTCAATGCTGGCGCTGTCCGATGTGATGTGCACCGGACATCATGCAGCGGTAAGCGCAGGCGTGAAAGAAGGCGACACCGTGGCAGTGGTTGGAGACGGCGCAGTTGGCTTGTGTGCAGTTATTGCCTCGAAGAGATTAGGGGCAAAGCGCATTATCTCAATAAGCAGAAACCCTTCCAGGCAGAAGCTTGCAAGGGAATTCGGGGCAACAGACATAGTACCTGAAAGAGGTGATGCTGCAATTCAAAAAGTACTTGAATTGACTGATGGTTTCGGAGCAGATGCAGCTATGGAGTGCGTAGGAACTGGCGAGTCAATGAATACTGCTTTTGGAATCGCAAGGGTCGGCGCAGTAGTGGGGGCAGTCGGAGTGCCTCATGAGGTAAGAGTACCTATAGAAACTGCAATCTTCAGGAATGTGGGGTTGCGCGGAGGCATAGCACCTGCAAGAAAATACATACCTGAATTGTTGGATGATGCATTATCTGGTAGAATAAATCCGGGAAGGGTCTTTGACATGCAAACGGACCTTGAACACATAGCAGATGCATATAAGGCAATGGATGAGCGAAGGGCAGTAAAAGCAATCCTGAATATATCAGATATTTAATATTTAATTGCTTAATACTGCAGGTAATGGTGTGGTAATGAGCAAAGAGGGAAACAAGAGTAGAGCTGGGCTATCAAAAGGCGAGATAGCTGCTATGAAGGAGGCGCTCAAAGAGCGTAACGCAAAAAACGACGAGAGTGCCGTTCTGGCAAAAATCGCCCAGATGAAGGAACCGGATCGCACCATGGCAAAAAAGATACATGCACTGATAAAGGCCAATGCCCCATCGCTCTCCCCAAAGACATGGTACGGCATGCCTGCATATGCGAAGGATGACAAAATCATCTGCTTCTTCAAACCTGGGCAGAAGTTCAAGATGAGGTATGCTGATTTCGGCTTCAGCGACAAGGCGCATTTGGATGATGGGCGCATGTGGCCCGATTCGTTTGCGCTTAAGGAACTTACTGCAAAAGAAGAGGCAAGGATAGTGGAGCTTGTGAAGAAAGCGATTGGCTGAGTACTCGGCCGTGATGGCAGGATACTTTCATAGGGACAGGAGCTTCCTGATGTTCCCTGAGAGGATCTTTTCCCTCTCTGACTTGCTGATATCCGCCTTCATCACCTTCAACATCTCTATCTCCTGGTCAGAGTATGGAGCATCGGAGCCCATTATTATCTTCTCTGCGCCCAGGTTCTCGCAAATCATTCTGACAACAAATGTTGTGCCGAATATGGATGTCTCGACATAAAGGTTATCCTCTTTTGCTATCATATTGAGCGCATGACCTGAAAGATTGGCAAAGTGTGCAACTATTATTTTCAGGTTTGGGAAGTCCTTTGCAAGGCAGACTATCCTGTCTGGGTCAGAATACTTCCCGTTCACCCTGAGCTTTTTCGGTGAATATGGCATTGCCTTCCTTGCATGCATTAGCAGCGGTTTTCCCGAGTCCTCCATCTTCCTGTATAACGGGTAGTATTTCTTATCCAAGGGATCGAACCTCTGCGCCCTAGGATGCAGTTTGACACCATAGAAATGATATGATAACAGCTCTTCAAGCCTTTCAGGGGCCATGCGCTTGGGATCGAACCTTAGGAACGGGATTATCGATGTGCTCTTTTGTTCTAACAGCTTCATGCTTGCCTTTACAAGGTCGCCCTTCTCGTTGAAAGGGAAGACGACTGCCTTGTCTATCCCATAAGCACGCATGTTTCTCTTCAGCTTCTGCATGCTCTGGGAAGCTCCGTCCACATCAGAACCTATGTGTACGTGTGCATCTATTATCATCAGGTCGCCTCTTATAGATCAGGTATGTGTATATTAAGCGTTTTGCTCGGATATGGACATGCCGAGCTCCCTGCCATAGCTCTCCTCTATCTCCTTAAGCGTCAGACAGCCGATATAGGCGCCTCCCTTGGTCACTGCAGCCCATGTTGCATTGTTTCTGGCCATAAGGTTTATCGCCTGTCTCGCAGTCGCCTTGCCATGGTCCACGGTGTGCAGTCTTCTTATCTTTAAGCTAGAGAGCCGCGTGGATCCCGATAGGCCTTCTATATCAGAAGCAGACACTACCCCGATTATCTTCTTACTGCTTATGTCCACCACTGGCAGCTTATAGAAGTTCAGTCTGTGCATAGTAGAATCAGCATGTTGAATGGTGTCTTTGGTGCTTAAGGACAGGTCTGTCAGTTTCAGCCTGTTTATGCGCATGTTCTGCAGTATTGGTTTGTCGTACTCGTACTTGTGAGCCGGGGAGTCCTTTCTGGTATCGACTTGTGAAGCATATATTGTGTGCTCTCCTGATACAAGATAGGATAGGGCCACTGCAACCATTGCGCCTGGCAGGAGCTGAAGGCTTCCTGTCATCTCGGTAACCATGAGCAGCACGGATATGGGTATCTTGCCTGCTGCCCCCATGAATGCGAGTGCACCTATTATCACAAACGGAGTTACGGAAGTAGCTATTGCAGGGCTTAGATAATTGAACATGAGGCCTACCAGCAGGCCAAGCGATGCGCCTATCACTATTCCTGGCGCGAAGACCCCTCCAGAACCTCCGGAACCTACGCTGAACGAGGTTGCAAAGACCTTCGCGAATGGGAGAAGTATCAGTACTGCGAGCAGCGGAAGGCCGAATGTAGGCAGTGACTGCAGGCTGCTGTTGAACATTATCTGCACCCAGCCATATCCGACTCCCATCACCTCTGGGAAGAGCAGGGCTATAACCCCGACAACCACCGCCCCCAGTGCAGGCTTGAGGTAATTGCGTATCCTTAATGATTTAAAGAACTTCCTTGTGGAATAGAAGGTCTTGACATAGAATATCACAAATAGCCCTGTGATTATTCCAAGAACTGCGAATAGGGGCAGATTAAGAGGATTAAACGCATTCAGATAATAGCCGAAGATCGGCTGGAAGCCCACTATCGATCCGAATATCGCATAGCCTATTGCGCTTGCGACTATTGCAGGGAAGAT
Source organism: Microcaldota archaeon (assembly GCA_021817505.1). Taxonomy (GTDB): domain Archaea; phylum Micrarchaeota; class Micrarchaeia; order Micrarchaeales; family CABMGC01; genus JAKAUU01. The sequence goes on from JAKAUU010000025.1 coordinate 30,407, forward strand.
CGCATTTGTCTCAAAATCCCGTTTGTAAGGTATTTCTATGGCAAGAAGAGCTCCGCCTATAGGCGCTTTGAATATGGTGCCTATCCCTGCGCCTGTTCCCACAAGTACCGCTATCCTCCTCTCATCAGGCGTTAGTTTGAATATATCAGATATCCATGAGCCTATTCCTGCTGCAATCTGCGCAGTAGGCCCTTCCCTGCCTGCGCTCCCTCCTGAACCTATAGTTATCGCTGATGCTATTGCCTTCACTATAGGGACCCTTCGCTTCACCTTTCCTTTCTTATGATGGAAGGAATCTATCATCGCATCTGTTCCATGCCCTTCTGCCTCTGGGGCGAATTTATATACTATAAAACCTGAGAGTATTCCGCCTATTATTATCGAGATAGGTATGAGCAGCATGTTCCCCTGCAGATAGGTCGCACCGCCTTCTCCGGTAGGGCTTGGCAGCTGCATCCCTACAAAGTGCCCAAGGAAGAGAGTTTCTGCATAGATTATCATGTAGTAGAAAATAAGTGCACCGATACCTGCGGCTATCCCTATGAATATGCCTATGACTAGCCATTTCTTGAAGTATTCCAGGGAGCGTATGCTGAATTCCACATGATTAATTCATCAGGAATAGTTTTTATACTTGAGCACTGGTTAAGAAAGCGTTCCCATATCCTCTTTGTATCCATTTACATTCTCCACTCATATCCCAGTCCGCATCTCAGCAGGATGAGATTATGTCTATAGTCTGTGAATATGCCCCTGGTGCCTGGCCTGCAGGAGCACCGACTCCGAAGAATATGTTTGCATTGCTTGAAGCGCTTAAGGCAACTCCTGTGTCATAGCTATTAACTGTAAGGGCATTTGCCAGAGAGTATGCAACACCGCTGGTCCAAGACCATACAGTATTTGATACTGTGAAGCTGTTCGTACCATATGCCCATGATGTCCCATCTACAATTATATTGGATGGCGTATTGCCAGTATTTGTTACTAGGATTGCATTTTGCGTTGCTATGTTGCTTCCAGGATTCATTGAACCAAAATCTATTGCAGAATTGCTCAGTGTAAAGGTACACGTTGATATTGCAGCTACTGTAAGTGTGCCTGTCTTTACTGAATTTGTTGTTTCCGGGGTTGTTGCAGAATCTGTTACGAATACATTCGCTGCAAGTGTGTTTCCTGCCAGGTCTGAAGGTATTGTCCAGGCGAATGAGTTTGATGTGGATGAGACTCCGGTAAACAGCATGTTTGCGACAAGGTTACCTGATATTGTGTTTACTATGAGGTAGTTTACAGTGTATGTGGATGTCCCTCCTGTCCATGATGCGTCAAAGGTTATCGTGTTGCCCACGTTCTGTGTTGATGGAAGTGTTGGTGTTGATGTCAGTGTCGGTATTCCCAGTGCCGCATTCACGAATATTACATCGTTTGATGACAGCAGGGTTACCGGAGTCGTTGCACTGTCCGTCACTCCTATGCAGTATGAGTTTGATGTTGTTGGAGTGACCAGTATTGAGT
>JAKAUU010000009.1 GCA_021817505.1 Microcaldota archaeon
GCCGTTTACCATTACTGTGGCCGTACCGTTCATGTTGTAGCAAGCCTGTCCTCCATATGAATTGAGGCCAAATGACTTTATCGATACGTTGCCAAGCGTCTGTAGCTCCGCTATCTGATCCGTGGCATTTAGGAATATCTTATATGGCTTTGACCATACGCAGGAAGGCCCATGCAGGATGCTATTCGGAGTATGTGTTGTAATGCACACTGTCCCAGGTTCAGTGAGGTTTGCCAATGTCGCATTGATCAAGACAAAAGCGTCGTTGTTATGCAATATATCGAAGTATATGTTTGTGACATTGCCGTCTTTATTATAGAAGAAAATGACCCTAGGATCGCTCTTATTCACTATCACACTGCCAGTATAGTTTACCTTGGCTACATTCGCCGAGTTGAGCTTCGAAAGCATTATCGAGACAAGGGTGCTTGCGTTGCGGTTTTTAGCGGTGAGCAGAGCATATGGCAGCGATCCATACGTAAATGCCACATATCCCAATGCCAATACGACGATTAGTAATACTGCAAGCCCTATGTGCCTGCTACCTTTCTTCTTTTTGACCCCAGCCACTCCTTCCTTGTTCTTCTTTGCCATGGTATCATGGGATATGATGCTCTTAATCTTTATAAACTGGTTATATGGTGGGGGTAAGGAGAATTGAACTCCTGCTTACGCAGTGTAAATGCGTCGTACTACCACTAGACAATACCCCCGTATTTATCTTATCTATTGTTCTTCCTGCAGAACCTCTCTATTCTATCCATGGCTTCTCCTATCGTCTTTTTGTCAGGCAGGGTAACTATTCTTATATGGTTCTTGCTTCCAAAGCCGGAGCCTCTAGTTACCTGCACATTTGCTTCAAGAAGAAGCCTTTTTGCGAATTCAGTATCATCCTTAACATTTATATCTCTTATATTAAGTTTAGGTAGTATGTAGAAAGCCCCGTTAGGCCTTACTGCCTCCATATACCTGCTCTCATTTATCATCTTGTAGGTGAAATTAGTCCTGTCTGCTATCTCCCTCACCATATGGTCTATCGACCTCTTATGCTCCTTTATGTTGTTCATCCCTTCCGCTACCGCATACTGCGCTGGCGTGTTAACTGATAATCGCATCTGGGCGTACTTAACAACACGCTCCTTGAATTCTTTTGAAATTTTATCCTTGCCTGGAACTATCATAAAACCTATCCTGAATCCGGGTGAGTCGAAGTTCTTCGATGCGCCGTTTAGTATGACATGCTTTGTTCCCTTTGCAATCTGTGCAAGGCTTGTGAACGTGGCTCCGTTAAAGACAATCTCATCGTAAATTTCATCGCTCACAAGCATTATGTCATTGTCATTTGCTATGTCCACTACCTCCTCGATCATCTTTCTGTTCAGTACCGTTCCTGTTGGATTGTTCGGGTTCGTAATAAGCATGTATTTTATTCTCTTTGAATTTTTCAGGGCCTTTTTTAGGTGATCAAGGTCTATCGCCCAACCATCACCCTCGTCATAGCTTCCGTATATTGCCCTGCCATGATTTATCTCAAGAAGCCCCTCGTATAATGTATAAAAAGGCCTGAACATCACTGCGCGGTCGCCCTTATTCATCAGAACGCTGTTCAGGAATATGAGAGACTCGCTCACTCCATTCGTAGCTATTATATCCTCCTCAACATCAAGATTAAGCCCGTACATCCTCCTGTATCTTTTTGCTACTGCTTCCCTGAGCTCCTGGGCTCCGTAGAAATACTCGTATTGCGATTTTCCTTCCTTCAATGCTTTTATGTAAGCATCTATGATGTACTTCGGGGTTTTGAAATATACTGCCGGGTCCCCCCTGCTGAGCTTTATCACTTTCCTTCCCCTGTCAATAAGCTCCTTTGCAATCTTATCCTGCTCTTCTACAGGATTGCCTGCATGGCCGCTTGCTTCAGAGAAAATTCCCATACTGGTATCTTGCAATCATATATTAAAAACATTTTGCAATCGGCAATCCGTCATCTGTCATCCAGCCATAAATACCGGGCTGGCAGTTAATGCACATGCATTCTGCGGATTCAAAGCCGTTGCGCAAGAATTAAATTAATCTATGCAGAGTCTATATTCGGTTATCATGGGCAAGGATCATAATGAATACGAGAAAGAGGCAAGAAGGATTATTGACAGATCTGATTATATGTCAGTAGGGACCAGCACGAAAAGCGGCAAACCATGGGTTGCCCCGGTTCTCTTTGTCCATGATCATGCATTTAATCTATATTTTCTTTCAGCAGTGGATGCGCTTCACTCTAAAAACATACTTGAGAACGACAGCGTCTCAATATCTATCTTCGATTCACACCAGAAGATAGGTCTTTCGGAAGGGATACAGGCCGAAGGCCGCGCAGAGCTCGTAGAAGAGGATTCTATTAAAAAAGCGATAGAGTTATACTGCAAAAAAGCCTTCCCTGATTCTGACATAAAGCCTACTGGCAGATATGTCCCTGAGAACTACCTGGGAGCTTCGGAATTCAGGTTCTTCAGGATAAGACTTGCAAATATCTATATAACCGGGGAGGACAGGCGCATAAGGGTGGCCTTCTCGGATAAATAACCCTATTCTTTATTATCTAGGTGCGCCTGCTCTATGAGGTACCTGCCGGTGCTTCCATTCCACTCCGTATTGGCGCTTTCTACCACTATTCTCTTTTTGAACAGAGGCGCATCAAGGACGAAGCTCTCCGCTTCTCCGCCTTCGAAAAGCATGTTTACCCTGTACCTTCTGTTTAATTCCTGCAGCCTCTTGATTATGGTCTCGTCTATCCTTGCGCCAAGGAAGCTTTTGTCAAAACCCTCTGCAGACACTGATGTTATTATCGCATTGAAATCCGATGCGAGCTCATTGAGCTCCTCCATCGGCTCTATGTGCCATAGCGGAGCAACAGATTCTATACCGAGCTCCCTGCATATATTGTTTATCCTGTCTGCCTGATAAGAGCTGTATGTCGCTCCTGTGACGAGAAGCTTAACATCATTGTCCTTAAGGACACGTTCAAGATCTGCAAGCTCCAGCTCTTTTTCACCCTTCGTATCCGCAAAGACCTGCCTTATGCCCAGAGCTTCAGCCTGCAGCGAGGTATATGCGGTATTAGGATAATGGAACATATAGCTGTACTGGTTCTCCGGGCGCATCGTTATGAGAAGATCCACATTTTTACCCGATCTGACCGCTTTGTGAAGAGCAAGAGTGGAATCCTTGCCACCGCTGTAAAGGCATGCGTTGCTCATTCGGCATCTCCGCTGCTGTTCTTCGCAATCTTCTTCTTCACGTGCTTAAGGGCGGAGAAGGTATCCCTGTCTATCTCCTCAAGGCGCATCCTTATGTACCGTGTCTGTGAGAGCATGTTTGGTATGACCTTATAGTCAAGCGCGTTGACCCTACGCTTCGTCCTGTCTATCTCAACCGCTATCCTCCTAAGGCTCTGCTCCCTCTGCGCAACGTCAACTATGGAATCAAGGGCCTTGCTGAAAGACTCGTTTATATCATCTGCAGCAAGGCTGCTGCCAAGGAGCATCTGCGCAGAAGCCTGCGTCTGGACAAGCTTGTTTATCTCAGGGATCCGCACGCCCATGATGTTCTTAACGCGTATGCTTATCCCGCTCCCCTGCTCAACCTGCATTGCCACCTCTTCCAATTCAAAGTTTCCTACATATGACGAGGCTATCGCAACCGTCCTGTATGAATTCTTTATTATCTCGTTGAGTGCGCTTCTAGATTCCTTCGACTCTTTCAGCAGCTTTAGGAACTCGATGACGAGCACCTCTCTCTTTCTCTTCAATATCGAGTGGCCCTTTCTTGCGATAACCGTCCTCTTCTTGAGGTTTATCAGGTTCATCCTCGTCGGATTTATCATCGCCATATCATTTGCCCTTCTCGCTCTTGCTTTCCTTGTGCTTCTTATAGTACTTCTCTATAAATTCGGACTTTATCCTCGTCAGCTCCCTTTCAGGAAGCTCTGATAGCAGGTCCCATCCTATCGCCAGGGTCTCCTCTATTGTCCTCTTCTCATACGTTCCCTGCCTTATGAACTTGTTTTCGAATTCGTCTCCGAATTTCAGGTACATCTTGTCGCTGTCAGACAATGCCTCTGCGCCCACTATTGCGCTAAGGCTCTTTGCATCCTGCGCTTTTGCATATGCGCCATAAAGCTGGTCCGACACGTTCTTATGATCCTCTCTTGTCTTTCCATGGCCTATCCCGTTTCCCATAAGCCTTGAGAGAGAACCGAGGGGCTGGACAGGCGGGTATATGCCCTTGTTGGTAAGCTCCCTGCTAAGGAAGATCTGCCCCTCTGTGATATATCCGGTAAGGTCGGGTATGGGGTGTGTAACATCATCGCTAGGCATCGTAACCACGTTGAGCTGGGTTATGCTGCCCTTCCTTCCCTTGACCGCGCCCGCACGCTCGTAAAGGCTTGCAAGATCCGTGTACATGTATCCGGGATATCCCCTTCTTCCAGGAACCTCCTCCCTGGCGCTTGATAGCTCCCTGAGAGCTTCGGCATAATTTGTCATGTCATTCAGTATGACGAGGACATGCATGCCTCTGTCGTATGCAAGATACTCTGCGGTTGCGAGGGCAAGTCTTGGGGTAAGTATTCTCTCTATGCTCGGGTCGTCTGCCAGGTTTATGAACGCAACTGTCCTTTTGAACGAACCTGTCTTCCTGAACTCGTTTATGAAGTACTGTGCATCATCATATGTTATCCCTATGCCTGCAAATACTGCTGCAAAGCCCTCGCTCTGGTTCTTGACGGTCGCCTGCCTGGTTATCTGCGCGGTCAGCTGGTTGTGCGGAAGCCCGGAAGAGGAGAATATTGGAAGTTTCTGGCCTCTTACAAGAGTGTCAAGCCCGTCTATAGAAGATATGCCTGTCTCAATGAAGTCGCTGGGCATCGCCCTCGCTGCAGGATTTATTGGATAGCCGTTTATGTCCCTCCTTTCATCATAGGCTATCGCAGGCCCGCTGTCCTTCGGCCTTCCCTGACCGTCGAATATCCTTCCAAGCATGCTCTCACCAACTCCTACCATGAAGGTCTCCCCCAGGAATGATACGGAGGTGCTGTCAACGTTTATCCCGCTCGTAGGCCCGAATACCTGTACTACTGCATTCTTCTCGGTAGTCTCGAGAACCTGCCCGAGCCTCTGTTCGCCGTCAGGCAGCCTTATCCTCACTATCTCGTTGTACTTTGCATTGCCCTGTTTCCCGACAACGACCAAAGGACCTGAAACGCTCTCTATTGTCTTAAAATCTATCTCGAATTTCATATGATCACTTCTTCCCGGTTTCCACGTATGCCTTTGCAACTTCTTCGAACTCCTTGTCCATCTCCTCTGCAATCCTCTTCTCTGCCTTTTCGACATCCTGTTCCTTTACCTCCTTCATGCGTGCAATCTGGTCTATCACCTTCATCTTTATTACGCTGTCAAGAGGAACTCCATCCTTGAGGGAAGCCTCTGCCTTTCTTGAGAAGAGCAGCATAGTCTTTATCATGAACTGCTGCTTCTTAAGGCTCGTGTATGCATCTACCTCGTCAAAGGCGCTCTGCCTTAGGAAGTTCTCCCTTATTATCTTTCCAATCTCGAGAACCAGCCTCTCATGATCCGGAAGAGCCTCTGCGCCAACAAGCTGCACTATGTCCTTCAGCTCAGCCTCCTTCTGCAGGGTCTGCATTATCTCCTTCCTCATCTCCAGGAATTCCTTGCCAAGGTTCTTCTCGTACCAGCTCTCCAGAGAGTCTATGTACAGCGAGTAGCTGCTGAGCCAGTTTATTGAAGGGAAGTGCCTTGAATTTGCAAGTGCAGCATCAAGAGACCAGAAGGTCTTTACCACTCTAAGGGTTCCCTGTGAGACAGGTTCCGAGAGATCCCCTCCTGGGGGCGATACTGCCCCGACAAGAGTTATCGACCCGATCTTTCCTGAGAGAGTCTCAACCTTTCCTCCTCTTTCGTAATACTCAGCAAGCCTCTTCGGGAGATATGCCGGATACCCTTCCTCTCCAGGCATTTCTTCAAGCCTTGCGGATATCTCTCTCATTGCCTCAGCCCATCTCGATGTGGAATCGGCCATGATTGCAACGCTGTATCCCATGTCCCTGAAGTACTCTGCCAAGGTTATTCCGGTGTATATGCTCGCCTCTCTTGCAGCTACGGGCATGTTGCTTGTGTTTGCTATAAGAACCGTCCTCTCCATAAGAGGCCTTCCGCTTCTAGGATCCTTAAGTTCAGGGAACTCCGTAAGGATCTCAGTCATCTCATTTCCGCGCTCCCCGCATCCTACATAGACTACTATGTCGCTGTCCGCATACTTTGCAAGCTGGTGCTGGATAACCGTCTTTCCTGCTCCGAATGGACCTGGAACTGCAGCTGTGCCTCCCTTTGCTACGGGGAAGAGCGTATCTACAACGCGCTGCCCTGTTATTAAGGGTTCATCAGACCTGAATCTGTTCTTGTACTTTGAAGGTTTTCTGACAGACCTTCTCTGAAGCATCGATATCTCGTGGGTCTTCCCCTTGCCGTTGCCTTCAACTACGGCTATCGTCTCTTCGACTGCAAAGCTGCCCTCCTTTATGCTCTTTATCCTGCCGCTGACTCCGTAAGGAACCATTATGTAGTGCTTTATCAATTCGGTTTCCTGCACATGCCCTATTATCTGCCCTTCGCTCACACTGGATCCTGCCTTTACTCCTTTCTCAGCGACAAATTTCCACTTCTTCTTCTTGTCAACAGGCTCCGCAACTATTCCTTTCTCTATGAAGACTCCGCTCTTCGACCTAAGGACCTCAAGAGGCCTCTGTATCCCGTCATATATATTGCTGAGTATGCCAGGGCCGAGCTCCACAGAGAGCGGCAGTTTTGTAGATTCTACCTTCTCGCCCGGGCCGATTCCTGTCGTATCTTCGTATACCTGTATTATCGCGCGGTCCTTTTTGAGCTGTATGATCTCTCCTATCAATTCATCCTTTCCTACCTTGACTACGTCATACATACTGCTTCCAAGCATATCCTTTGCGACTACCAGTGGTCCTGAAACCTTTTCAATAACTCCCATTTAAATCACGTTAAGCGTTTTTTGTAATATCTATGCCTATTGCGCGCATTATGAGGCTCCTTAATGTATCCTCTTCGCCAAAAGGCTCATTCTCTTCAGGTATCTCCACGAAGAGAGGCAGGATGCTACTCGACATCGCTTCCTGAAGCTTTCTGTCCTTGACAAGCTTCTTCACTCCCGATGTCACTATAACCACTCCTATCTCCTTGCTATCGACAACGCCCTTAAGAGCGTCTTCCGCACTCTTCTGGTCGTATGCCTCATATGCCTCTGAGATGCCTCCGAGCCTGAAACCGAGTGTCATCAGCCTGTTCCCTATCATAACTATCTTATAACCATCTAATTTTTCTTCCAAATCATCAACCTCTCCTTCTCTTCATTGCTGAGCCCGTACATGTTGCCGTGTATTACTATCCTTAAGGTGTCCACTTCTATCTCCTTGAAGTAGAGATAGGCGAGTATGGAACCGAAAGACAGGACGCTGTGGCCCAGCAGCCTTACGCTGTCCTTAAGCATTGAGTTCTTAAGAGCGATCTCGAATATGAGCAATTCCCTGTTCTTGCTCTTCCTGTAAACATCGAGTGCATTCTGCATCTCTGCCCCCTTGATGCTGCTTACAAGAGACTCTATGTCCTTTGCATTTTCATACATCTTTGAAAGCTCCTCTCGCGAGATGGTTCCATGCTCTGCCAGAAGCGCTGATAGGTCATTGAACTTGACGCCTGACCTCTTTGCCTTTATGAGGAGCATCAGGTTCCTGACATCTATACTTGTCTTTAGCATTCTAGACGACTGCTGATGGACCGAGCGCAGCTTGGTGACCGCGCTTCCCAGAGTGGAATAGTAACCTATGTCTATCGCATTGACTGCATCTAGGGTGCGCTTTCTTTTTTTGTACTCTTCAGCAGCTGCCCTGAGTATATGCGTATAAGGAGAATTTATCATCAGCTTGGATATCAGCGATTCGACACTCTCTTCAGCCATTGCCTCTTTCACCGCCTGCTTGTTGTACCTGCCTTCATCAACTATGTACCTCGATATGGACTCATATGGCTCCTTCCTGCCCTTTGCCTCTATCGCCAGCTTTATGTTCGAAAGCTCCCACTTGCTGACTATGCTCCGTACAAGCTTCCTGTCAGTCGCAGGGGATATGTCGACAAGCCTGCCTATCCTTCGTGCGAGGTTCTTGCTCAATGCGAAGTCTATCATCTCTTCCTGTATGTTTGTACCTCCGAACTCTTCAAGGTCCTGTTTGTAGTCCATCTGGTAGAGCATGCTTATTATCGATCCGACACTCTGCGCCTTTATTATCTCCTCCATGCGCCTGCCGTCTATCAAAAAGGACTCCATAGCCTTGACTCTTGCGTTAGAGTAACCATACAAAGTCCTTGCTTTTATCAACTCACCTTTTAGAGCCTCTCTTCTTCGAAGGCCTGTTTCTTCCCCTATGCGCAGGGGCACTGCGCTTCACAGTCCTGCTGCCTGATGGGGAAGCATGCCCGACTCTATGTCTGCTCCCGAACATCTGTGCGGCTATCTCCGCCCTAACAAGAGCAGCGTTCTCCTCGGCAATCTTTGAAGGTGTGGCGTCAAGTCTTACTCTCCCGTCCTTGGACTCTATGATGAAGCCCTCCCCTTCCATGTGCTTAACCTCGTATCCTTTGAGAGAAGAGGCTCCTTTCCTGTTGACCGTTATTACCATCTCATCAGTAGTCTTCTTCATCTCGCCTATCGCCGCCTTGAGCATCTTGTCAAGATTCTGCTTTGAGATAACCTCGGAGAGCTTTGATACGACCCTGTTCATCGCCTTTGAGACGGCATCCGCTTCTGCCTCATTCATCATGGCTGTAACCATGTTCTCAAGATCAGAGTTCTTCTCCATCTCGACTCTCTTTACCTCTGCCTTTGCCTCCTCCTCAGCCTTCTTTAGAATTGCAGAGGCTTCGCTCCTGGCATCTGCCATTATCATAGAGGCCTTCTCAGATGCTTCACGCTCCATCTCCGCGGCTTTCCCTTCAGCATCCTTGATGATGCTGCTTCTCATCTTGTCGAGGGTCATAGGAACACTATATTATTCCTGCAGTTAACATTATGAGTATAGCGACTACGAAACCGAATATCAACAGAGTCTCCGGTATGACCAGAAAGAGAAGTACTGTACCCATGCTCTCCGGTTTTTCAGCTATCATTCCCAAGCCTGCGCTGCCTATTGCAGCCTGTGCCGAACCTGTGCCTATAGCGCCTCCCGCTATAGCTACTCCTGCTCCTATCGCAGCTATTGCTGTTTCCAAACTTATAGCCATTCAAATCACGTTATTCTATTCTTTAGTATAAACTCTCTTGTAACTGAAGGGGCGGAACCTTATGCCGCCTCCCGTATAAAACTTGGAGAAGAACTCAACGAAATTGAGCCTGACTCCCTGGACCATGCCCTCAAAGATACCGAGGACCATATTGAAGAAGTGTAGAACTACAAATATTATAATGTATAAGATGAAAAGAGGTATTCCCATACTCAGATTAGGGGTAAATGCCTGGTCTATCAGCATTGCTATTATCACCGAACCGAGACCGAAGCCCATAATCCTGGCATAGCTTAACGGATGGGTTATCAGATTCGTGATCTCCGGAGCCTCCTCCCTGCTGAGTGCAACAGTTGCAAGTATTAGGAGTATTGCTGCTATTCCTGTAACCGCTCCTATCGTCATGTTCAACTGTCCGAAGAAGACCGCGCTTACTGCCACTGCACCCAGAACTATCGCACCTGCAGAGGAGAGCTTTGCAAGGGCGTGCTTGTCATGCCCGTGCCTGTGCTTGTTTGCCGCACCTATGATCAGGCCGGCGACTACCTGCGCTATTCCGAAGAGTATCGTTATTACCAGGACTGTGGTTATGTCCTTTAGCCAATTGAACGTAGGTATGGCGCCAAGGCCTATGTACTGGTTCAGCTGGAAGCCGAAGTACTGGTTGGAAAGGATCCCAAAGAATATCACCGCTATCGAGGTAAGCCTCCATATCCTAGAGACATTGTTGAGAAGCCCGTCAGGGTCAGTCTTCTTTATTATGAGGCTTACGACTATCAGGGAGAGCAGTCCGTATCCGACATCAGAGACCATCAGCCCGTAGAATATTGGGAATGAGAGTATGAAGATCCACGTTGGATCTATCTCATCGCTCCTGGGCGTAGAATAGAAGTTCATCAGGTAGTCGAAAGGCTGAAGGAATTTCGGCCTGTTTATCTGTGTAGGTGCAAGCTCATCGTCATGCACGCTCTCCATGTAGAATCTTCCATCTGAAGCCTCGGAAACTTTCTTTTCAAGCTGATCATAATTCCTCTTAGGTATCCATCCTTCTATAAGGAAGGTCTTGTCTGTCTTTTTGAACATGCCGCTTGCGTTTGCCTTCTGGAGCTCTATCTCGAGCATCTCCCTTATTGAAGCAAGATACGCGTATTTGGAGCCGCTTATCTCATGCAGCTCCTTGTTTATCTCGGCAAGGCCTTTATCATTCTCAGCTCTCCTCTTTTTTGCAGCTGCAATCGTCTCTTCAGGCGTGCCATGCATGTATCTGGAATGAAGGTCTATCTCCATCACTCCTGCCTCTTTTGCAGCTTCCTGTATGGCGCCTGGCTTTGCATAGGCGATAACGCCTGAAACGTGCTTCCCGTTCTTCCTGACTTCAATGATATGGTCCATTGATCCGCGCAGTTTTTTTGACAGGTCAGCGAAGCTCTTTTTATCAGAATAAAATGCAAAGTAGCCGAACCTCTCGCTCGATACCATGCCGTAATTTATGCCTGTGCCCTTTAGCTTCTCAGAGGAATCTATTGCATAATCGAGCAGTGCGTTATCCTCAGCTATATGCTGCCTCTGCTCTCCAAGCTCGTAAGTCCTTGGTATTGCCTTCTCATCCCGTGCATCTTTTATCAGTTTTTGCAGTGGGATATGCTTCTGCTTCTTGACATCATGCTTTTCAAGCAGATTCAATGCCCCCTCGCACTTTATCAAAAGTTCCGAGATTTCTGCAGCATTCTCGGAAGGCTTTGCATCTTCTACGTTTATCCTGCTCTTCCTCAGGTCAAGTATGCCTATGGACTGCAGTGCGGATACTATCTCATGCATATTCCTGTCTAAGGCTATTATCCTTACCTTCTGCATAGGCTCCGTACTGAACAAATCATGCACCAATTATCTTATCGGAAAGCTTTTTTGCTATCCTCTCCACATCAGAGGCACTCAGCTCCGTCTTTCTTACCTTCTCCGCTTCTTTTTTAGCCGACGCTGACCCTTTTTCAACAGCCTTTTCACTCTCTGCGTATGCCTGTTCGATCGCCTTCTTCTGCTCCGCTTCAGCCTTTGTTCTGGCATCGGCAACCATCTCATCAGCCTTCTTTCTTGCCTTTTCAATGATCTCAGAGCTTTTCAGCTGCGCATCCTCCATTATCTTTGCCGCTTTTCTTTCTGATTCCTGTATCTCTTCTATAGAACCCTTACTCATAAGTACACCATTAATGGCTAGTATATGCAATCCGAGCAGAGCGCTGCAAAACAGCTCCCTTTAATGATAATGATAAGCAATAATAGTTTAAGAACCTTGCGCTGAATCTCTATAGGTTTAAATGCTGTATTTCCTGCATCTTTCAAGGAAGTTCTGGAAGAGCTCATACCGAGAGTTAAGAGGGATATGCGCCTTCAAGCCCACAGAGAGTCTGTGGGACAACCTGATAATGGAGGCAAAACCCGGGCTTCTAAGCAGGCTGAACTCAAAGGACAACATCTTCATATACGGGGCGTTCGGACTGACCGATTCTACGCCCATAAACAAGGATGATTATGCCTCTTCCATCTATTCGTCAATAAGAAGACAGGCGGAGCGGGCAAAAGGCAGGAAGATAATAATAGACATATACGACGTGAACAGCAAGCACGGTTACTCTGGCAAGGATATGGAGGTGCTTTTCGGAAACATGCTTGAAAAAGATGGTTTCAACGTAAGCATGGACGAGCCTGAAGTTCTCGTTTATGCTGTCCTGTTCAACTGGAAGTGCTATTCCGGAATGACAGGATACTCTACGGGAAAGCGCGAGCTTCTCAATCCAATAAGGCATTACAACCATTCAAGAAACGGAATAAGCAGGGCGGAGATGAAGATAGAGGAGGCATTTGACAGGTTCGGGATAAGGGCAAAGGGGATGGCGATAGACCTCGGCGCGGCTCCCGGAGGATGGAGCTGCTTCCTCGCCCGGAAGGGTTTTTCAGTAGCAGCTATAGACAATGCGGAACTCAATGTCAAGGCCATACGGGAATCCGGGATAGCTGTTGAGAGATACGAAAAAGGATCGAAGCCTGAGCGCGGGGAGATAATGCACTATAAGATGGGCTTTGCAGAAGCCTACCTGAAGCTGAAAAGCACAAAGGCGGATCTTATAGTGGACGACATGAACATAAGCCCGAAGGAATCCGCTGCAGCGGTGCTGATGTATTCCCCGCTGCTAAAAAGGAACGGCATCTGCGTAATGACGATAAAGTCAATGACTAAGAACGTTCCAAAACACCTCTCTTCTGTAAAAAAGGAGCTATCGGGAAAATTCATCGTCAAAAGAATAGCTGTTCTTCCTAGCAACAGGCAGGAGCTTACCCTGTTATGCAGGAAGAGGTAGCCTGCCCGGGTTCAGGTATGGACAAAGATTTAAAATTAATCCCGCTATATTTACATGGATGATATTGGACACATTTTATGCCTGTACACGTACTCCTAGCAGAAAACTCTTAGCTATATTCATACTGTCTGCATTTTTTCTAATAAATATGGCGAACGCCCTGGCGGCCACATCCATAAAAGTGCCTCCGGGAATACAATACTACCTTCCGATAACCGTAACTAATTACCAGGGTACTGCAGTGGCTGCCAATACTCCGATAGCCATAGGTACAAACTTCATAGGCGGAAATGCCCTCTCCTCTGCAAACACTGTGATGACAGGGTTTAATGCAGTTGCATACCAGCAGTACGAGACCTGCAACCTGAACAACGCAGAGTTCTTCCTAGGAAACGGCACGGTACTTAACTCATGGATGGAAGGGAATGTGCTTGCCGAGCTGGTCTCCAATCCTGCCTGCACATCCGCATCCTCTGCCAATGCCCTTGCATCAAGTGCAAATGTTCTTTACTGGATAAAGATACCGACAAACACCTTCCTCCCTGCAAACACAGGAACAGCAACCACCAATACCATTTACCTTGGATGGGCAGGCAATGTAATAAGCCCTGTAAATAACCTCCTAACTGATGGGGCAGGGGCAGGAGAAGCTCCTACCCTCAGCACAGGATATGGCCAGTATGATAATGGTGCGAATGTATTCAGCTCTTATTTCAATGGGGATACTCCTGCAAGTGGATTTAAACTCGGGTCCAATAACCAGCAACAGCAGGTTACTGGCGTAACAATAGGCAGCGATACAAATGCGAATGTGCTTTACCTAACAGGATACGGGACAGACAGGTATAACCTGATATACGATACTGCTATCCCGAACGGAAATTATGTGGTAGAATCAAACTACTATCCTGAAAACGGCCTTGCCAATAACCAGGGAGTCCTCGGATTAACGGATACCCCAACCGCAGTTACCAACGGTAATGCCTTGGCTGTAAATATAGGATACGCAAGCACCTACTTCGGCCAGACATACGTCTCAGATGGTACCGTCACCACTGGTCTTAACAGGCAGGGCACATCCGAATCTGCATGGCTCTTTGCAACCGCAAATTACACGCAGACATCTGCAACCTGGGAAGGCTTCACCGCACCTCAACTCTATTCTGCAACAGGAGGATACTCCGGCTCAACTGAAAACTATCTAGGCAACGCCGTGGATGTGTACCTGGCTTCCCTCGGTTCGGATCTCTACTCGAACCAGGTTTACATGTACTACAACTGGATGAGGGCAAGGCTCTCTCCTCCAAACGGCGTAATGCCCGCTACTACTTCCTACGGTTCGATCACGCAATCATGTGCAGCTTACCTATCTCCATCAAATGCCATTGTCGATGTCGGGCAGTATGTGACCCTGACGGTTTCGGAGGGAAGTTGCATAAGTACATATACATATAACATCCTGGTGTCAAATTCGATAACGCCATCAGCCATAACATACAACGATCTCATAACCGGTTCATCAGCAACATATACCTCATATACATTCCAAACAGTTACTGCAGATACTTCAAATTCTCCAGAGGAGGCTAATGTGGTGGTGACAGACTCCGGCACAAATACAGTAACATCAATATATTCTAAACTAACTATAAATCCAGACCTTTCCGGAATCTCCCTTACCAGCTCTCAAGCGCAGCCCAATAGCCTGGAAACAGGTGCTACAATAACCTTTACTGCTTCATTCAGTGGCGGCAGCAGCCCGTATGCCTATGACTACCTCATAACCAATACGATAACCGGAACGATAGTTGCCAACGTAGTGTATGGGGCAGTTGCTGGAACATCAAATAGCTTTGCATGGACAGTGCCATCAAACATGGTGGGCAACACTCTGCAGGCAAATGTCATCATCACTGACAGTGCGACAACGCCTGAGACAATAAACAGCGTAAAATCCGGGACAATAACAATCACCTCTGGAGTATCGGCAGGTGCGATAACTCCTGCAAATCCGACGATAGACTTCGGGCAGAATGTGACCCTTACTGCAAACCCCACATCAGGGACAACTCCGTATAAATACAAGTGGTATGTCGGGGCATCATGCACCACCTTAATATCTGGACAGACAGGAAGCACGTATACGTTTGTCCCAACAATTGCAAGTTCGTACTCATACCAAGTCAATGACAGCGCATCTCCCGCATCAACCGCCTGCTCTGCAGCAGATACTGTGACAATCAATCCATCATTCGTGCAGTATACCTCTAATGCACTGTACTTTGGCGTATATAGCTACAGCATCTACCCTCTAGAGTTATCTGCAGCTACAAATTCACTCTATCTCAGGGATGGCAACCCTACGATAACCATAGTGAACCTGACTAAATATACTAAGAGCAGTATAAGCAACAAGCCGTACGGTCTCTTTTCTATGATACAAGGTGGCCAGCCGGCATATGTCCTGTTTGGATATAATGTCACTCCGATAAATACAATCTCGAAGACAACAGGAACGCCTGTCTTTATCACAAAAAATACTCTAAGTGACATTATACTGTCACCGAATGGCAAAATGGTGTATGTCACTACGAATATAGGTTGTTGCTCGACAGAGTATGTATACGCATATAATATATCAACAAATACTGTTGGGAACGCAATAGCTATAGGTCATGGCAATGGTCCTTCATCGCACCAGTTGGCAGTCTCTCCAAACGGAAACTATCTTTATGTCGGGCAGGGGTCAGACATTTACACTGTAAATCTTGCAACAAACACTGTAACGAATACGATAGCGACTCCGTTTAGCGCCTCCTTGCAACTTTCCCTCTCCCTTGACGGGAATACTATCTATGCTTATGGCACTCCGTCCACGCAGGGAGAAGTGCTTCCAATAAACATGCTGAATGACACTGCTGAGAATGCAATATATACGAAATCCAAGGCAAACACGACTGCAGTGGCATTCTCTCCAAATGGCAGCATATTATATGCAGGGGAGAATGACGGGAGCATAGTGATGGTAAATGCTCTGACACATTCCACCGAAGGCATAATATACACTGCAACAAATGAGATACACTCAATCAACATGTCTGTGAATGGAAGCACGTTGTATGCAGGAGGCAGCGGAGAGATATTTACAATAACTCCGACAACAACGTTCAACCCGAGAAATGTGGTCCTGGATTCAGGGCAGGGCCTTACGCTTTCCCTTTCATGGAAGGGCGGAACACCCGGATATACGCCAAAGCTGTACTCCTCTGCAAGCGCCACCTGCAATGCGGGATCAACGCTGGTCCAGACACTATCAAGCACCAGCGCTGAAAACACGATCTTTACAGTATCTCCGGCTTCGGACATCTATTACTGCTCATCGGTTACCGATTCCGCGTACTCTCCGCAGACGGTCCTTTCAGGGACATCCAACATAATAGTGAACCCTGCACTTACGTCTACCATGGGCACATCCAACGGGATTGTGGACTTGGGCCAGGCAGTAACTCTATCATCTTCATGGTCCGGAGGAACTGCCCCATATACAATAAAATGGTACACAGGCCCGTCAGGAAACACCTGCGCGGAAGACAGCGCAAACGTACTGGCAACATACTCTGGCCTTTCATCAACATCCAACGGCATACTGGTCGATCCTACCACTACAAATTCATACTGTATAGGGATAACCGATTCTGCTACAACTCCCGTAACTGCGCTCTCCTCGAATTTTGTCGTTACGGTAAACCCGGCGCTCACCATACCTGCACTTACTGCATCAAACACACCGACCGTGGACGCTGGACAGTATGAATTATTCACTGCGTCATGGTCCGGAGGAACTGCTCCATACGCTGCAAACTACCAGGTATTCAATACCATTACCGACGCTTTGCTTGCAAACGCATTTTACACAGGAATAACTGGGACATCGAATACCTTCCTATGGCTTGTGCCGAATGCCGATTCAGGAAATACCATATCTGCAAACGTGTTTATCACTGATTCGGCATCAGTGCCTGTGACGGCCAACAGCGTCGTATCGAACACCATAATAATACCATCAACATCCACTACATCAACCTCCACTACTTCGACAACTACAATTGCGACCACCACTACATCAGGTGGAGGAGGTGGCACCAGCGGAGGTGTAATAATCAGTCCGCCGTCAACTTCAGCATCGACAACGTCAATAACGTCAACAACATCGACAACATTATCCACATCATCTTCATCCACAACATCATCAGCATCGACAACATCGGTATCATCTACATCAGTATCTACGACGGCAATCGCGACAACTTCTGCGACAACCACAATAAAGCCAGTGGCCATAGTGAAGGCGGCTACCGTTTCCGAAGGCATAGTGACCAAAGTAAATTTCACCGATTACAATCTTACAGTAGCTTTAAGCACATCTTCAAATAAACTGAAGCATATCGCAATATCTCTTTACGCGCAGACAACTGCAAACATGACCTTGAAGAATTATACTGGGATATTATCTCTTTTCCTTAACGAGTCCTCATCTGAGGTAAGCATGAACGTGACTATAGAATACAACTGCAAATACGGTTCCGAGGTGGTGCCATTTGCGTATATAAACGATTCATGGAATCAGATATACGACGCAGTAATACTGCAAAGCCCATGCAGAATAGTATTCCCTGCGCCTAACAAGCACACGATAGGCCTGTTTGTATACAATAATCTCGGGACGATGGCAAGCAGCACAGCAACTTCATATACTACTGCAATTACAATAAACAGCGCACGACCAGCAGTTCAGGAAGAGTATTATGTGATAGGTACAGTAGTTGTGGCCATGGCAATAATAGTATATCTATTCGTGAAAAGAGCGGCTGGTAGACGGGCCGAGAAGACCGTACAAGGAAAAAGCAACAAGTGACATTTAATAGTGGTGTGCCGTAGCCCCTCTTCTGTTTTAGGTGACATTCGACTAAGCGGCATTCTGCCTTGCATGCTCACAGTATGCACATCGGCACGTTTCATCCGCACCGGCGCGCTCGTCTTGTCATCGCTTTTATGCGCCGCAGCGGTCTCGTTTCTGTTCCGAATAAGGCCTTAGGCCACACATACTCTGCATGGAGGGAGCTTCCTCAGTCATATAGACCGTAAGCCACCCGCACACCACTACATTTTAATATGAGTTCCAGATATATAAATGTGATACAATGGTTGCCGGTGCACTCACTCTGAGCAGTATTGCAGGCATGGCTCTGCCTATCGTATTGATACTCATAGTCCTATTCATAGTCTACAAGCTCGGGAAGTTCGTGCTGAAGTATGTCCTGGGCATAATAGTCAACAGCGTTTTGGGTTTTGTCGCAATATATCTGCTAAACGCAATGTTCGGCATGGGGATACCGTTCACCTGGCCTATAATCATAGCAACGGCACTTTTCGGACTGCCTGCAGTAGGCACTATGGTAATACTCCATGTTCTGGCAGGAATAGCTCTCTGAGCGTTTACGTTGCGAGGCTTATGTCCTCTTTCTTCACAGTTTCTCTTTTTGCATGGGCAGCAAGCTTCACGGCCTTAGTCGCAATCCCATAGCTGAACTTATTGACTACCTTGCAGAGTTCTATTGCGGCAGAATCGCTCACTCTCTTAGCGCCTGATTCCTTAAGCATCTTCTTGGCGGCAAGCTTTGTCATAGTCATATTTGCACCTCGATCATTGTAAATAGATACAGAGATTATTTGTGAAAACGTAATAATATTCCTTTATATGATAAATATATAAACATATGATTGCGTGGACAAAAAGAAAAAAGACAGAAGATATCCGGAGATAAAGGAGCTCTCCGAAGCAGGCATTGATAGCTTCTCGATTTTTATAAAAGAGGTGTTCCAGGAGAGCCCTGAAGCCATGTGGTACGAAAGGCTGCCAACGGAAAGCGAGCTCAATACCCTATTCAACGCAAAGCTTGACGGCTGCAGGTCGGGGAGCGTCATAGACCTTGTCTATCTATCGAACGGAAAGCTGCTCTGCGAGTGCGAGATAGTAAGGATGGACAAGCAAAAGGCAATTGTGGGCATAATAACGAAGGATGAGGGCAAGGGGACCGGGATAAGTGATATGCTTCTGCAGAGCGCTGAGGAAAAAGCCAAGGATATGGGGATCAAGGAACTTTTTGCAGAGATAAAGCCTGCAAACAGGCGCGCAATCGACTTCTTCAAGAGGAACGGCTTCAGGCAGGTTAACAGCAGCAGGAGCCTGGTAACTTTGACAAAAGGATTATGAGCTTACATTATTCACTGTCAGAAGGTTTCCCCCTATCTGCGAGAGCAGCATCTGAACAGAATAGCTCATCCTGCCTGAGGTGTAATCGACAAGCCATACATTCTTGTACACTGCGCTGCCATAGTTTATCGAAGGATAATATGTGGCATGCACTGAGACATTCCCATATCCTGCACTGGCTATGAATGAGTTGACCATAGTGGTATTAAGCTCGTGTGAGAGCGCTATTGCAACAGGCTCGGATGCGACTATGTAGCTGCTGTGGTTTCCTGCAAATCCGTTTACGATGCAATTGCCAGTATAATTGTTCTGCGTCCTGCTAACAAACCCGTATTGCGGATAATCAAAGGAGAGAACGCTGTACGAGGGGCACGGCGTAGTGGCGTTGGAGATGACTGAAGCCAGTATGTACCAGCTTCCTGGATAAATGGAAGATGAGACATTGGTTATGTTCACGGATGCTCCGGGATAATTGTTCTTAAGGTAATCAAGAATAAGCGAACTTGCCTGCGCCTTCGTTATCTGAGGCGTTGTCGGCTGTCTAAGCAAGTAGTATGCAGACGCTATGACAATCGCTATGACTATTGCCACAACTATGGCTTTTGCAAGCAGATCCATAATTCAAGATTAGCGAATAAGTATATAAACAATACGTCGTATTCAGGAAATGCTGCTTTCGACTATCGCCGCGGATTTTACGGCTTCTGAAGCCAGATGATCAAGCTTGATCTCATTCTCTATTCTGAGTACTGCCTTTGGGTTGGAGTTTATGACAGGATGCTTTGCGGATATGGAGCATACGTCCCTGTACTCCTTTATGGATTCTTCAAAGGTCCCGATTTTCTTGGCCATGTCTATTATCTCCATCTTGTCGAGACAGATTAACGGCCTTATCAAAGTCGCATTTATCCCCTGCTCCTCTGAGAACAGGTTAGACTGTGTCTGGGATGCAACCTGTCCTATGCACTCCCCGGTAACTATTATCCTGCTCTTCTCTTTTTCAAGGAGAAGTTCTGCAGTCTTGAGCATGAATCTCTTAAGCATTACCAGTTCATACCTTCCACTCTTGAGCGCAGCGACCTGGAACCTGTGCGTAGGCACATAATAGGAGCGATAGCCTTCGTGGTATTCGGAGAGTATGCCTATCAGTCTTGGTATCTTCGAATCAAGAATTTCTGATGCATTGGGAAATGCATGCATGTGCACGTAAACCGGTTCCAAACCGCGCTTCATAGCAAGCCACGCCGCTACTGGCGAGTCTATGCCTCCTGAGAATAAGATGATGCATCTCCCGCTGCTGCCTACGGGAAGGCCTCCAAGCCCTTTGGACCTACTGACAGATATGTATGCTACATCCTTGGAGACGCTAATGTAGATCTCCCTGGCGTACCTTCTTGGAGATACGGGAATGCCTTTTTCCTCCGCACACTTGGCCAGCTTTATCACTATGTCTTCGCTGTTGAATTTGTGCTGCTTGTGCGCCCTGTGGGCGTTTATCCTGAAAGCGCCTTTTCCCTTTGCATCTTTCATTATCCTGCATGATTCCCTGGTTATCGCTGCAAGTTTTGGTTCGGTCTCATAAGCGATTTCATAAGCGCTTATGCCGAAAAGGAAACCAGCCCTCCTAAGAACCTCATTGAATGAACTGCTTGCCGGCCTTATGACTATCTTATCATAATGCTTGTCCAACCCGTACTTCAAGCCGGAGAACTTCATATCTATGTTCCTGATAAGGACATTGATGTAGTCGCCGCGGTTCTTTCCCCTGAGCCACAGCTCCCCGAACCTCAAGACTATTATCGGTTTTTTACCTGCAGACATACGCTAAAACCTATATGCACATAGCATAATAACGGATCTAATGGTCAAGCTTAAGGCTTAAAAGAGTTCTGCAGAGGCTTTATGATAATCTGCGGAGACGCCTGCCAGGAATACGGCATACCAAGGGCTATTCAGGCAGATTTCGCATGCTTTGCAAGCTTGCCTGCCATCTCCTTCTTGTTCGGCTTCCTGTTATGTATCGTATTGAGCCTGTAGCATCTCTTGCTGCAGTAATACTTTATGGCACCATTCTTCCTTACATACATGAATCCTGTCCCTTTCTCCATGTCCACGGTGCAGTATGAGCATTTCATATGATTACCTCGCCCTTATCGGCTTGTCCTCTCTTGTAGTGTCAGGCAGCCTTATCTTGTCCCCTACCTTAATCCTTCCGGAGACATTCCTTCTTATGACGCGGCCGGTGTCCCTTCCTTCAAGCACCCTGCACATCGCCTGCTTTATCTCCCCGTATATGCCTGTGCGGTTCGGGTTTACCTCAACGACCTCTGCAAGATAGCCTTCGAACTTCTTCTCAGCATTAGCATCGTTTCTGTTCTCATTCGTAGGCCTGGCCTCCTTCTGCTGCCTGCCTACCTGGCTATCCCTGTTCTCCTGTGCTTCGGCCATCAATCATCACTCTTTCTTGTTCTCCTCAGAATTATGCTTCTTTTCAGGCTCAGCTTTCTTCTCAGGCTTCTTCTGCTCCTTCTTCTCCTTAGGCTCTGCGCTCTTCTGTTCCGCAGGTGTTTCCTTTCCGCTTACCTTGGAGATTACCTCCTTTACCATCCCATCCGCTCCTGCTGCCTTGTCTATGGATGCTGCAGTGCATGGAACGTTTATGCCCAGGGCCTGGCCCAGTGCGAGCTTTGTAGGAACGTAAACATAGGCTATCTTCCTCTGTTCGCATAGAGTCGGCAGGTGCATAACCACCTCTTCAGGCTCGACATCCTCCGCTATTATCACAAGCGAGGACATATTCCTCTCTATGCTCTTGGTTACCTCATTGACGCCCTTCTTGACGCTGCCGCCCTGTCTCGCTACACGTATAGCTTCAAGAGCCTTATTTGACACTTCTTTCGACACTTCGAATTTCACGTACGATTTTGCCATTTTCACACCTCATCTCATTGGCGCACATTTGTGGCCTTAAGGATCAACAAATGTCCAATAAAAAGCAAGTATAACTTACATCTAAATATATATAAACTCCTCAGTCAAGGAACTGCGACGGCGCAGGAGGCTCAGGCGGCTGTCCCTTCCTTACCCTTATGTCCCTGACTATCGTGGCCTGGAGATCCTTCGGAAGCTTTTCGTAGCCGAAGTACTCCGGGTACCATATTGCCTTTCCGCTCGTTATTCCTCTTATCTCATTCGAGAAGCCCTTTATTACCTCTGAAACAGGCATCTTCGCAGTTATCGTAACCTGTTCATTCTCCTGCTGTATGTCCATTATCTGTCCGCGCCTGCTCTGCAGGAAGGAGATGATATTTGAAAGGTAATCGGCAGGTATATTGATCGTGAATTTCTGCTTAGGCTCGAGAAGAACCACTCCTGCTGCGAGCATTCCTGCATATATGGGTCTTCTCATCGCAGGTATTATCTGCGCAGGCCCTCTGTGTACAGGATCCTCGTGTATCGTTGCATCTGTTATGGACACCTTTATCCCGGAGCACTTCTCTCTTGCAAGAGGCCCGTCTGCAACCGCTTCTTCGAAACCTTCTATTAGAAGCTCCATTACCTCATTAAGATACTGCACCCCATGAGTTGCATCCAGAAGCATGCTCCTGTTCGATATATCGACAACTCCTCTTGCTTCCTCTCTGCTCATCCCGGCTTCTATGAGGACATCCCAGTGGGCCTTGCCCTTTGGCTTGCCCTGCTTCAGCGTCCCTTCTTCTATGAGCTTGACTACCTCCGGTTCAAGCGGTGCTATGTTTATCATGAATCGTGAGTGCTTGTTTGGCGATTTTCCCTCTACATTGTCTACGCTCTTCTCTATTGTTTCTCTGTAGACGACTATCGGCTCGCTCGTGGTTATAGGTATCTTGTACTCATTTCTCAGCTTTGTCTCTATGACCTCGAGATGAAGCTCTCCCATGCCGCTTACAAGATGCTCTCCTGTCTCCTGGTTCAGCTCCACAAGTATTGTCTGGTCGCTCTTGGTGAGATCCCTAAGAGCATTGATCAGTTTTGTCATGTCTCTTGAGTCCTTTGCCTCTATCGCCTTTGTCACTACCGGCTGCGAATAATGCTTTATCTGTTCGAAAGGCTCGATCTCCACCTCAGAGCAGGTATCCCCTATGGAGACATTGTTTAAGCCTATTATGCCTGCAATGTTCCCCGCAGAGACCGAATCGACTATTACACGCTCTGGTCCCATGAACAGGTTTACCTGCTGCACTCTCTGCTTGTTAGGATTCCCTGACAAGAATAATTCAGTACCTTTCTTCAGGGTTCCTGAGAAGACCCTTCCGATAGCAACCTCTCCGCTGTGAGGATCGCTAGTAACCCCGAATATGACTGCAGCTGCAGGTGCGGTGCTGTCAACATTCTTCATCGCCTTTCCTTCAGGGCTCTCCATGTCGCCGTGCCATAGATGAGGTATTCTATAAGCCTGTGCAACCTTGGGGCTAGGAAGATGCTCTATTACCATAGAGAGAGTAGCTTCGTCTATGGGAGCTACTCTGCGTAGTGCCTCTTCGTCCTTCTTCTCTGTATAGTCGAAGATTTGCTTGAATGTAACATTATACTTCTTCATGATGTGCGCAGATATGGCCCATTTCTCATAAGCGGAGCCGAAGCAGACTGCATTGTTCTCTACATTTATGAGCCAGCTCTTTGCGAACTCCTCAGGCGCATATCTTATGATCATGTTGTTGATATCATTTATGAGTTTCAGAAGCCTCTCGAAGGTCTGCTCCTGCGTAAGCTTGAGCTCGTTGAGCAGCCTGTCCACTTTGTTGACGAAAAGAACGGGTCTTGCCTTTTCCTGGAGTGCCTGCCTGAGAACGGTCTCCGTCTGGGGCATTATCCCTTCTACGGGATCAACCACTAGAACTACGCCGTCTACTGCGCGCATCGACCTCGTCACATGGCCGCCGAAATCGACGTGGCCCGGCGTATCTATAAGGTTAATTATGTAGTCTTCATCCTTGTAGTTGAATGCAAGGGAGATGTTTGCCGATTTTATGGTCATCCTCCTGTCCTTCTCTATCTCTTCGTAGTTCGTGTATAAGGCATCTCCTGCTACTGTCTTTGATATTATGCCTGCACGGGCAAGCAGCGAATCGGTAAGAGTGGTCTTACCATGGTGGACGTGTGCGATTATCGCCACGTTCCTCACGTTGCTGATATTGCCCATTATCTTGGCTACTTCCTCGGCTACAAACTCTTTCCTTACCATAATTATCTGGCTCTCTTAGCTATTCTCTCCACTTCCTGCCTCTTCTTTATCGCATAGCTGTCCTGGCTGTTGGAAG
Source organism: Microcaldota archaeon (assembly GCA_021817505.1). GTDB lineage: Archaea > Micrarchaeota > Micrarchaeia > Micrarchaeales > CABMGC01 > JAKAUU01. The sequence goes on from JAKAUU010000009.1 coordinate 24,311, forward strand.
CAGCGAGCATTATCTCGCTTGCAAGCGAATCTGCGACGGATTTCTTCTTGTTGAAGCCACCTATAAGCGCGGCGAGTGCGATGTTCCTCAAAGCTACATCAAGCCTGCGCTTCGAGCTTATGCCGACTGCTACGTTGTAGTTTATCCCGCCGTATCTGACTCTTGTAACGTCCTCTATAGGAGCGGCATTCTGAAGCGACTCTATAAGCACCTGAACAGGGTTCTTCCCTGTCTTCTCATTTATAAGGCTGAATGCATCCTCGACTATGTGCGTTGCCTTGAGCTTTCTGCCCTGCAGCCTGCCCTCCGTTCGTATTACCTTTCCTGCAACCTTCTTACCTGTCCCTCCGCGCATCAGCTTGTTTATCAGGCGCTCCACTATGTTGATATGTGAGTTGTAATATGACTGGTCCTTCCTCCTTCCGAAGATGTTAGGGTACGCATGCTGCCTCAGGTTGATGTAAGGCGCAAGGCTGAGATCCTCTATGGAGATGTCCTTAAGGCTGTACCTGCCGAAAAGCAGCTGATCGCTGAATCCTTGTGCGCTTGCTGCTACTTTCTTTGCACGCTTTTTAGGCGCAGCGTTCCTGGACGCACCTGCTCTCTGCTGCTCTGTCTTCTGAGCCTGTGCCTCGGTCTTTTCAACATCAATACTTTCATCTTCTGCCATGAACATCATCTCTTAGGCTTCTCCTTCTTGCCCTTTACTATCTGGAACGCATCCACTCCGTTGATAGCTATGACCCTGTACTTGAGTCCAGGTATGCTTCCCATCTGTCCTCTCTGGGAGCCGCCCATTCCCTGCACAGTCACTTCGTCATGCTCCTCTATGAAGTTTATCGTACCGTCATAAGGGACATATGCTCCTACTACCTTGCCATTCTTAACGAGCTGCACTCTGACGCATTTTATAAGCCCTGAGTGAGGCTGCTTCTGCTGAAGTACGAACTTCTGCAGCACAAGGCCCTTTGCCATCGGAACCGTCCCGACAGGGTCAAACTTTTTCTTAAGCTTGAAGTACTTTCTCTTCCACCACTTGTTAAGCATGCGGTGCTTCTTTCTCTTTTTTATAAGTTCCTTTGCAGCAAATTCTCCTTTTGGCAAACATTCACCTTAATAATCGAGTATCTTTGAATTGCCCTGCTCTATGACTGCAAGGCTTATTACCGAGTACGGCTTTCCGCATACTGCGCCAAGCTCAACGGAATTGTCCTCATAAGGGATTACCTTTATTCCGGAGACCTTGCACAGGTGCTGTATATCTGCAATCCTCTCCTTGTCGCTCTTCTGGGCGATTATCACAAGTCTTGCGGTGTTGTTCTCTATGGCCCTGACTACTTCCTTGTAGCCTAGGCTGACCTTTCCCGTGTCAACCGCTATCCTAATGTCGTTACTAATGTTGCTCATAACCATCAAGCCGTCTTTTTCAGAGCAGCGCATCTGCGCTCCGTCAAAAAGAAACAAGATATATTGGAGAGTAAGTTATAAAAAGATATTTAAACTTTCCACCTAAACAGGCGAGCTGCATTACAAGAGCGTCTCTCTCGATTCAGGGTAAGGATGCCTCAATGCCGAGCGCTCTACCTTCTTGTATCTGGCTATCAGCTCCTTCGTCCTCTTCTTCACTTGTCCCTCGGTAACCTTTATCCTTGCCTCCCCTGTGGCCGAAGCCGCAGCCGCAACCTTCCCGGCAACCGAAGGAGCCACTCTCGTCTCAAAGCCTTTGTCCGATATGCAAGGGAGTATATGTTCGGCGTTTATCTTTCCGGTGCTCTTCGCTATCGAGAGCGCCGCACCGACCAGCATATCATTGTTAATGCGCTTTATCCTTGCATCTAGCATGCCTCTCATTATTCCAGGAAAGGCGATAACGTTGTTGACCTGGTTGTTGCACTCGCTGCTCCCTGTTGCTACGACGGCTGCCCCCGCTTCCCTGGCCTCCTTGTACGTTATCTCGGGGAAAGGGTTTGCCAATGCAAAGACTATGGGCCTATCGCCCATGCTCTTTATCATCTCCTCGGTGAAAGCCCCCCTTTCAGATACGCCTATGAGAGCATCCGCACCCTTTACGATTTCTGAAAGTGTGCCTCTCTCAAGCCTTTTGTTTGTTATCTCTGCAAGATGCTCCTTGAACTCGTTCATGTTCTCCTTCCTGCCTTTGTATATCGCGCCTTCAGTGTCAAGTACGACAATGTTATGCATGCCGTAATGGTTTATCAGCTCTGCTATGCCTATGCCTGCTGCCCCTGCTCCGTTTATTACGATCTTTGCGCCTTTTCCCTTTCCAACTACCTTGAGTGCGTTTATCAATCCCGCAAGCGCTGCAACCGCCGTTCCCTGTCTGTCATCGTGAAAGACAGGTATGTCTATCTCCGAAGAGAGCCTGTTCGCTATCCTTATGGATTTGGGGGATTTTATATCCTCTACGTTTATCCCTCCGAAGGTCGGGGCTATCGCCTTGATCACTCTTATTATCTCTTCCTCATCCTTCGTAGAAAGGCATATGGGAACCGCATCCACGCCGCCGAACTTTTTGAATAGGAGGGCCTTTCCCTCCATTACCGGCAGTCCGGCTTCCGGGCCGATATCTCCCAAGCCCAGTATCCTTGTCCCGTCAGTCACGATTGCAATGGTATTCGATTTCGAGGTATAATCATAAGCCGTGTTTATGTCCTGTTTTATAGCCTCGGACACATATGCAACTCCGGGAGTGTAAAATATAGAAAGGTCGTCAGAACTCTCTATCCTGACCTTCGACATGATCTCCGTCTTGCCGTTATGCTTCCTGTGCTCTTCAAGCGCTCTCTCCTTATTGCTCAAAAAATCATCGTTTTCTCCTCTTCAAAGAGGATGGTTTAACGGGCTTCATATGGATATACAGGAAGAAGCCCACTATCACCGTAAAGATAAGCATCGCAATTAATGAAGCATTCCTGTAATAGTTTAACTTTGAATAAGAGCCTCTCGCCGCAGCTATCGCCTCGTCCGAATACTTTATCGCAAGCGCAGGCGAGTTATTGCTGTAGGCAGAATCGGATTTGTTCAGGTATGAATAAGCAGTTGAGAGATTCTTGGGATAGAAAAAGAGGTAGCCGCTCTCATTTACCATCTGAAGGTATGAGGTTGCATTGCCTATGCTGCGGTTCGCTATTGCCATAGTGCTGCTGGCGGATAAGACTCCTGCACTGTATACTAGATAAAACAGAAAAAAGGATAAGAAAACAAAGGGAATCTTATCCATGCGGTTCACGAGATTGTTTTTACAGGTTGACGTCTATCTCAAGCTCCTTCTTGAGCTCCCTGTACCTGTTTCTTATGGTGACCTCAGTAACTCCGGCTACATCCGCCACCTCCTTCTGCGTCCTTCTCTCGCCTACCAATGCCCCTGCTATGTAGACTGCAGCTGCGGAAACGCCGGTAGGGCTTCTTCCGCTCACCAATCCCTTCTTCATTGCCTGCTTAAGGAGCTGGTTTGCCTTTTCCTGCGCTTCTTCGCTCAGTTTAAGGGCGGAGACGTACCTTGGCACATAGCTCGAGGGATCTGTCAAAGGCACCTTCAGCTTAAGCTCATGGGCTATAACCCTGAACGATCTTCCTATCTCTTTCTTGGGCGCACCTGATATGCTTGCAATCTCATCAAGAGTGCGAGGCATCCCTGCGCTTCTGCATACTGCATAGAGAGCGGCGTTAACCACAGTCTCTATTGGCCTTCCCCTGATGAGGTTATTCTTTACGCACTGCCTGTACAGAAGTGCCGCCTGCTCCCTTATATTTTCAGGAAGACCAAGGTAGCTTGCAACTCTGTTCAGCTCAGGGAGAGCAACCAGATAATTGCGCTCGCTGGAGCTCGCTATGCTTGCTCTCTTATGCCACTTCCTCATACGGTAAAGCTGCGCCTGCCTCTTTGATGGTAGCTTTGTACCGCGTATATCCTTGTTATACATGTCTATCTCAGTAACAAGGCCCTTGTTAGGCTTCATGTACCTTATAGGAGCGCCGGTCCTGGCTCTTGCATTCCTCTGATCCGCATCGAATGCACGCCATTCCGGTCCTGTGTCTGTAACATTCTCCTCTATTATGAGACCGCAGCTGTTGCATATATACTCTCCTCTTTCATTATCGAAGATTATCTCTGCAGATCCGCAGCTTGGGCACTTTCTCACGCTTACTGCACTCTCTCTCCTTTCCTGAATCTGGGGCATGCTGACATCGGCAGCTTCGCTCATCTCTACAGTCCTTGCACGTACGTTATCCGCTGATCTGCCTGCATCAGCCTGATTCTTTTTTGTATGTTTGGTTGACTTGGTCATTTTTCCACCTGATAAACATGATAATTTCCTAGGCATGAATATGAGATATTCTTTTAAAGCTTTGCCAAAATAAGTAATCATTTAGGTAATGATAACATATTTAAACCTTTCTATGAGGTTCGCCATGAAAGCCTGATTTAAAAGCCAAAGATATATATAGGAGTTTACCCTCTAATTATAACAATCGTATTTTTTACAAACTTACTGTAAAGTAAGCGATTACGGGCGACCTGATGAACAAGAATGTGCGACACAATATAGACAATGCTATCCGGAAGCAGGATATGGATGAACTCGGGACGTTCCTTGCAGAACACCTGCGCAAGGCCAATATCACAGAAAATACTGCAGACCATGCGCAAAATACGGAAAATTCACACCTAAAAGAGCATCCGAAATACCTTAGAGTTACTGCACGGTTTATAGAAGGGATAGTGATTGGGTCGATGCTGGCCGGAGCAGGAGTCATAGGCAAGGATGTTGGAGTCTCCGCTTACAGATCGATGGCATATGCCAACGAGATGAAATCAGAGGCTGCTAACGATTCCAGGAGGAACATCATGCCTGTCGGGATAGCTTCGGAAAGCGGCAGGCCGACAAACAACATAATCGGAACAGTTTATCTGGACAGCGCAGATGGGACCACCGTGTTCCCGATTGAGAAAGGGCAACCGGAGGTGTTTTCAGAAAGGCATAGCTTCGCCATGCATCTTAGCGGCTATGTAAAAGTTACTGCGAAAGGAGGCAATGAACTGCTTCATGTCCAGAATATCCTAATGGCATCGAACCCCCAGAATGGTTATATTTATTATAAAAACAGCTCCAGAGTATACCAAGAACCTAAACTCTCCGACCTTTCA